>NZ_JBHVHF010000128.1:0-21392 GCF_042800315.1 Streptomyces sp. NPDC057638 | reverse complement strand
GCCTTGCAGGGCCGCGGTTCACCGGGTGCTGGACCACATCGCCGTAGGAAGCCGTGGTCCAGTACCCCGAAGAGGGCATCTTTCCATGCGATCTTTCATAGGCAAAGGGTCATCGGCCTTCGCCAGCGCCGGAACCGCCGTCGCCGTACTGGCCGGCCCGGTGCTTCTCGCCACCCCCGCGGCGGCGGCCGACCGGGAGGGGAACGAGGGCCGGGCTGTCGGCTGGCACCTCCAGACCGGGCGCAGCGCTTTCTGGGGCGGTACCCACACGCTCGACAGCGGCTCTCCGGCGTTCTGTCTCGACTTCAACCTGTACGGCCCGAAGGAGGAGACCGACAACGGCTACCGGCCGGCCAAGGCGCCGAACGAGCTGAGCGAGGACACGAAGGCGCAGCTCGCGCACCTCGCGGCCCGGTACGGCAAGCTCCCCGACACCTCGGCCGGGCGGAACACCACCGCCGCCGCCTCACTGCTGTCCTGGGCCCTGGCCGACCGCGACGGTGTGGACGAGAGCGGCTTCAACGGGGAGAAGATCCCGTGGCAGTCGTGGCTGGACAAGGGGATGCCCAAGGGGGCGGTCTCCGGGTACGGCGCCGACTCCAAGGTGGACACCGCGCCGGTCGTCTCCGAGTTCAACCGGCTGCGCGGCGAGGTCGCGGACATCGACGCGGCCCCCTACGCCCTGACCGTGCCGGACACCGGCAAGACGTTCCCGTACGAGCGCACACCCGCCGAGAAGAGCCTGACCGTCAAGCTCGCCCAGGGCTCGAAGCCGGTTCCCGGCGTCCAGGTGAACACGACACGGCTCGACAACGTGGCCAAGCCCCAGACGCCCGGCGCCGTCGGCGCGACCGACGCCCGGGGCGAGGCGGCGTTCGCCTTCACCCCGGCCGAGCCGGGGCTGGAGGCCGGGGCCGGCTTCACCGCCGACGTCACCGTGAACACCCCGACGTTCTGGGCCACCGACAAGAAGGTGTCCGGGCACCCGATGCAGCGGCTGATCTACTTCGCCGCGGAGAAGAAGACGCTCGCCGTCTCCGGTTCGGTGCGCTTCGAGCCCGCCTCGGTCGTGATCGCCCTGAAGAAGGACCGGAAGACCGGCAAGCCCGTCGCCTCGCCCGCGACGTACGAGATCCGCGGCAACCGCCCCTCCGGGGCGAACGGCGCGCCCGGTGACCTGATCACGACGGTGACCACCGGCAAGGACGGCCGTTCGGAGCCGGTCGACCTCACGGCGGGCGTCTACTGGATGGTCGAGACGCGGGCCCCCGAGGGGTACGAGTTCGACCCGACGCCTCAGCGGTTCGAGGTGAAGCCGGGGGACCAGGCGGTGATCACCGTCCTGAACAGCCCGGTCGCGCGGCCCACGACCCCGCCGGTCACCCCGCCGCCGACGACGCCTCCGGTCACCACCCCGCCGACCAGTCCGCCGAGCACGCCGCCGTCTCCCTCGGCGTCCGACGCACCGCCGGCCACGCCGCCTTCGGACGGTGAACTCGCCAAGACCGGGGCGAGCCGGACCACGCAGGCCGCGGTGATCGCGGGCGGACTCCTCCTCGCCGGTGGCATCGCCCTGATCGTCACCCGCCGCCGCAGGAACGTTTCCTCTTCCGGGTCCTGACCTGACCGTCCTGCGCTACGCGACGCGAAGAATCCGTCGCGCTCTGAGCCGCCTCGACCTCCGGGACCGCGTGCGCTGACCACGCACGCCCCGGAGCAGCGGCCCGTGGGGGAGCCCGCCTTCGACCCAGCGGGCTTCCCCCACGGCCTCCTTCTTCCCCTCGTTCTGCCCGACGACAGCAGGCAAGCCCTCATGACCATTCAGTCACGTTTTATACGTAAATGCGGCATCGTGCTGTCCGGCGGCGCGCTGATCACCGCCACGCTCACGGGCTGCTCCACGGCCCCTTCCACTCCGTCCGCCCCCGACCCCGGGCCCGCAACCGTCTCGGCTCCGCCGGAGGGCGTGCCGGTGCCGGGCACCGGGACGATCCCCGTCCCGGACGGCGCCGGCCACGACGCCGACGCCGAACTCCCGGCAGCGGTCCGGCGGGCCGCCGCCGGCTTCACCGCCGCCTGGGCCTCTCACGACGCACGGCCCGGTAAGGACCGCTCCTACACGGACGCGGGCAAGCGCGCCGCGGCCTTCGCATCAGCGGACCTGGGCGCGGCGATCAGCGCCCCCCGGCCGTCCACCGCCTCCCTGTGGGCGCGATGGACGAAGGACCGGACGCGGGTGACGGCGACGGTGACGAAGGTGTCCGTGCCCGACGGCGCCCCGGCCCCGACACGGACCTCGGCGCTCGCCCGGGTGCTGTACCGGCTGACCACGGCTCCGGCGAAGGGCAAGGCCACCAGCGAACTCAAGCAGGTCGCGCTCCAGCTCGAACGGGGCGGCGACGGCGAGTGGCGCGTCATCGCGCTGCCGTACGCGTAGGGGCCGGGATGAAGAAGACCGTTCAAGCCCTGTGCCTCTTCCTCGCCTTCTGCTGCACCGCGATCTTCGGCCTCCTGGTCGTCATGGGCGGTGCGGGCGGTGCGAGCGCTTCCAACACCGGCCCGGGCGGGTCCATCACGGGCGACGCCCCCGTGCCCGACTGGCTGCGGGTCCTCATCGACAAGGCCACGAAGGACGCCTGCCCGCAGGTCACTCCGAGCCTCCTGGCCGCCCAGCTCTACACCGAGAGCAACTTCAAGCCGGATGCCCGCTCGCCCGTCGGGGCCCGGGGCATCGCGCAGTTCATGCCCGGCACCTGGGCCGCGCACGGCGTGGACGGGAACAAGGACGGCCGGAAGGACCCGTTCGACCCCGAGGACGCGGTGCCGGCGGCCGTCGCCTACGACTGCTACATCGCCGGTCTCGTCAAGAACGTCTCCGGCGACTCGGTCAAGCTCATGCTGGCCGCGTACAACGCAGGTCCCGGCGCGGTCCAGCAGTACGGGGGAGTGCCCCCGTACGACGAGACCCGCAACTACGTCGAGAAGATCACCGAGCTGGCGGCGAAGTGGGCGGCGCTCGACGACGGCCAGGTGCCGCTGCCGCCGGGTTCCGGCGGCGCCGCGCGGGCCATCGCCGCCGCGAAGTCGGCGCTGGGCACCCCGTACCAGTGGGGCGGCACCTGCAAGGCCCCGTACCGGGGGTCCCAGGGGTGCGACTGCTCCTCGCTCATGCAGATGGCCTGGGGCGCGGCAGGCGTGGACCTGCCCAGGACCACGTACGACCAGGTCAAGTCCGGCACCCTGGTGCGCAACGTCAGCCAGCTCCGGCCCGGCGACCTGATCTTCTCCCGGGGCTCGGCGGCCGTCCCCGAGCACGTGGCCATGTACATGGGCAACGGCCAGGTGATCGATTCGCCCCGGACCGGCAAGACGGTCCAGATCACGCCGCTGTCGTACTGGAAACCGCAGATCCTCACCATGCGGCACATCGGCTGACCCCCCGCTCTCCCTTCCTTCCCCCGCGCGGCGGAACGCGTCCGCGCGGTCGCACTCCCCTGATCCATAGGAGCACCACATGTATTCCGGCGACTCGGTCTTCCTCGCCAACGTCGACAGCGTCATCGGTGGCGTCGAACCGAACTGGGGCCCGTTCGGCGCCCTCGGCGGCACGGCGAAGGTCATCATCGGGGCCATCGCGGCCCTGGTCCTCGTCATCTGCGCCGGCATCTTCCTGGTCGGCATCGCCAAGAGCAAGGGCTGGCTCGGCTCCGGCAACTCCACCATGCAGAGCGACCAGGGCAAGGGCATGATCATCGGCGGGCTGACGGGGATCTTCCTCGTCGCCAGCGCCGGTGCCATCTTCGGTCTCGTCTACGCCATGGGCATCTGAGGACTAACGCCATGAGCAACGACAACCACACCGAATCCAGTTCCTGGTCGGACGGGCCGGCTCCGCGCCGCCGCTTCCGGGCGCTCAACATCATCGTCGCCGTGATAGCCGTGCTGACGGTGGCGGGGCTGCTCATCGCGAACCTCGCCTCCGGCGACGACGGATCAGACACCCCCGGGTCCGGAAGCCCCCGCCCGGACAAGGCGTCCGGTACGGCCGACGCGCCCGGCGCCGCCCGTACCGAAGCCGGAGTCCCCGTGGGGTACCCGCGGACCAAGGCGGGGGCGAAGGCCGCCGCGAGCAACTTCCAGGCGGCGCAGAGCACAACGGCCTTCCTCGCCGACCCCGACACCCGCCGCAAGATCACCGACGTGGTCATGGCCCCCGAGGCTGCCGGGCAGCGGAAGGCGACCCTGGACGCCCAGACCGGCAAGCTCATGGCCCAGCTCGGGATTCTGGAGTCCGGCCGGACCGCGAAGGGCGCCGCCCTGATCAACCGGCACGCGACCCTGGCGGCCGAGGTGACGAGCTTCAGCAAGGACCTGGCCACCGTGGAGCTGTGGAGCGTCGCCGTGACCGGTGTCGCCGCCGCCGACTCCCCGCTCCCGCCGACCAGCGAGTTCACGCAGTGGAACTACACGCTCCGCTGGGACGGGGACTGGAAGGCCGCGACCATCACACGGTCCGCCGGCCTGGTGCCGCAGACGAGCGCCGGGCAGCCGTCGTCGCCGAGCGCCTTCCAGGACCTGGGGGGTGACGCGGATGTCGCCCCGTTCGCGCGCTGAGCGCAGGCGGTCTCCCCGCGCGTACCGCGGAATCCCGACCGCGCTCGCCGCCGCCCTGCTGGCTCCGTTGTGGGTCCTCGCCTCCGCGCCCCGGGCCCACGCGTTGCCGGACCCGTGCGACATGCCCGTCGTCACGGTGGCGTGCGACCTCTGGGACGGAGCCAACACGGCCGTCGACTTCATGTCGGACCCGCTGGGGTTCATCGCCACGAAGATGGGCGAAGCGGCCGCGTGGTTCCTGGAGCAGATCGTCAAGCTCATGGAGGCGAGCACCACGGTCGACTTCACGAACCCCGGCTTCCTCAAGCAGTACGCCCTGATCTTCGCGGTGAGCAGCATCCTCACCGTCGTGCTCTGGCTGATCGCCGTGGCGAAGCGCGCCGCGGCAGGAACGTCTCTGCCGACCGCCATGGGCGAGGCCGTGGGGCTGCTCCTGGCCCAGGTCGTCGTCTCCGCGTTCACCCCCGCCGTCCTGCTCTACGCGACCAGGGCCGTGGACGAGATCACGAAGGTCTTCGCCGGAACCGCGATCAAGGAGGGGCAGGAGTTCATCGAGAAGATGACCAAGGTCATCGGCAGCACCCAGCCGATGAACCTGCCCGTCGTCATGATCATCGTCTTCCTCCTCCTCATCGTCGCCGCCATCCTGGTGTGGATCGAGCTCCTGATCCGCGCGGGCGCCTTGTACGTCGGCGCCGCGGTCGGGCCCCTGGTGGCCGCAAGCCTGGTCGACCGGGACCTGTGGCCGCGCTGCAAGAAGTGGGCGGGGATGCTGCTCGCCCTGCTTCTGGCGAAGCCGGTGCTGTTCGCGCTGTTCGGGCTGGCCGCGGCCATCATGAACTCCGAGAAATCTGATGCCGCGGACGCGGTCAACACCCTCCTGGTCGGGGCGCTGCTCCTGTTCCTCGCCGTCTTCTCCAGCGCGTCCATCTACAAGTGGCTGCCGGTTTTCGGGGACCAGATGGGCGACTTGATGAACACGCGGAAGGGCGCGGCGCAGTCCGGGCCGCTCGCCGCCGTCCCCGGCCCGGCGCAGGCCGCTTCGTCGGCGATGAACGCGCGGATGATGCACTCGCCCGTGGTCGCGGGCAAGGGCGCTGCTGCGGCGGGGAAGGGTGCCGCCTCGGCGGGCGGCGGTGCCGCTGCCGCCGCCGGGCCCGTCGCCGCAGGCGCGATGGCCGTGAAGGCCGGCGCGGACGCGGTGAAGAACAAGGCCCACTCGGCGGACACCATCGCCGATCAGGGCGCTGGCGACGGCGAGAGCTCGACCAGCACCAGCGCGGGATCGCCCAGCACGGCCCCCTCGGACCCCGGTGGCTCCTCCGTGGTACCGACGGGGAGCGGGGCCTCCGAGGGCGAGGCGCCCTCGTCCGCCGAGGAGGGTGCTTCCACCCCGGCTGCGCCGTCGGCCGGAGGAACTGCGCCCGCAGGTCCGTCCGTCGTCCCGAACCCGGGCGCCGGGGACTTGGCCGAGTCGTCGCCCGCGGACAGCTCTACGTCGCCCTCGACCCCCACGGGTCCGTCCGTCGTCCCGGCCCCGGACACCGCAGGGACCACGGCCGAGTCGTCGCCCGCGGACAGTTCCGGCTCACCGTCGACCCCTGCGGGACCGTCCGTCGTCCCGAGCGGCGGACCGGCCGGTTCCCCGCCGGACAGCGGGTCGGGCGAGGGCCCCGGCGCGGCCGGAACTCCAGCACCCGCCGCCCCTTCATCCAGCCGCCCGGCGGGGAGCACGGCACGCGCGGTGCCGTCCACCGTCCCCTCCACTCCACCGTCAGCACCGGGAACTCCGTCTCGGCCTACCATCCAGGGAAGTGACCAGTAGTGGCCGCAGACCGCACCTACGTTTTCGGCAAGGAACGGCCGACCGGGCTGGTCGGCAAGCGCGACCTGGGGGAACAGGTCTTCCTGGTCGGCGCGGCCGCGCTCGCCGTGGCCCTCGTCTGGGTCTTCTCCTCCATCCCCGTTCTCGCAATCCTCGCGGCCGCCCTGATCGTCGGCACCGCCGCCGCAGCGGTGTTCGTGCCGTACAAGCCCGGCGGCGCGTCGTCGCGGCGGACCTTCTACAAGTGGTGGCGCATCCAGCGCGACTACAAGCAGATCGTCAAGACGACGGGGGGAGTGTGGACCTCGCCCGCCATCGAGGCCGGTGTACGAGAGGACGGTGAAGCGCCCGAGGAGGCCCTGGAGCCCGCCCCCGGCATCACGAAGATGCGCCCGCTCACCGCGTCGGTGCGCGGCCAGGACATCGCGGTGGTCCTCCAGCCGGAGAACGGCTGCGTGACCGTCGCCCTGGAGATCGCCTCCCGCGGCCACGCGGGCAGGGACCGGGCCGACCAGAACCTGGCGCTCGAACGATGGGGCGGCCTCCTCGACAGCTTCGGCAACTCCGAGAGCCCCGTGGACCGGATCTCCGTCCTCGCGCGCCAGCTCAAGTCCGACCCCGAGGCCCACCAGCAGCACATCGACTCCCGGGCCCAGTCCCCGGCAACGGCCCAGGTGCCCGAGTGGCTGGCGCACTCCTACGACGCCCTCGCCTCCGCGGTGAGCACCAGCGCCGAGGAGCACCGCTACTACGTGGTCGCGCACGCCACCTGGACGAAGGACTTCGCGGCCGAATCCTTCGAGCACGGCGCCGGCGACGACGGGGTCGCCGCGGTCATGACCGCGGCCGCCGAGGAACTGTGGGCCCGGTGCGAGGACGCCGAGCTGCGCGTCGTCGCCCCCGTGGACCTCGGAGCGCTGACGGCCCTGGTCCGCAACGCCTACAACCCCGACCACCTGATCTGGGACGACGCCCTGCCCCTTCAGCACGCCTTCCCCCGCCAGGTGGACATCCGAGGCAAGCGGCACTTCCGTGCGCGCGCCGCCGGCTCCACGGACGGCTGGTACCACGCGACGGCCGCCGTCGTGAAATGGCCGACCTCCCCGGTCGGTCCGGACTTCCTCGCCCCGCTCCTGATCGGACTGCCGGACGTCATCCGGACGGTGGCCATCACCAAGCACCTGGAGCCCAACGACCGCGCGGTGGACCGCATGATGAGCGAGGACACCAACAACCAGGCGGAGATCCAGCGCAACGCCCGGCTGGGACGCAACCTGGACCCCCGCGACCTCATCGCCACCCAGGCCACGGCCAAGCGCGGCATGGAGCTGGCCGCCTCCGGCGCGGCCGGCTCGGCGATCGTCGGCTACCTCACCGTCTCCGCCCGCACCGAGCACGAGCTGTCCAAAACCAAGCGCAACACGGAGGCCAAGGCCCGCTCCTCCCATCTCCGGATCGAGTGGCTCGACTTGGAGCACCACCGCGCGTTCGTCAACACGCTGCCGTTCGCGGCGGGGATCAGGAGCAAGAAGTGACCCTCCTCGCCCCCGCGAAGACCTCGGCGCGCCGCCCCCTCTACACGACGACGCGCGCCTCCCAGTCCCTGTACCTGCCCATCTCCCCGCCCACCCTCGGAACCGCCGGCGCGGTGATCGGACGAGAGCTGTTCAGCGGGAAGGCGTTCATCTACTGCCCCTTCAACTGCTTCGGCGACGGACTCCCCGGCGGGAACGCCCTGGTCATGGGGGACACCGGCCGGGGCAAGTCCGCGCTGACCAAGACGTACGCCCTGCGGCAGGCCCGGATGGGCCGCCGCCTGGCCGTCCTGGACACCAAGGAGCAGAAGGAGTCCGGCGAGGGCGAGTGGGCGGCCGTGTGCCGTGCCCTCACCGGAGGGGATCCGATCAAGTTCGTGCCCGGCGGCGGCCCGGGGTCGGCGTGCATCAACCCGCTGGACCCGGCGATCAGCGGCCGCCGGCAGGTCGAACTGGTACGCACGATCGTCGAGCTCGGCCTCGGACGAGGACTGGACGAGTTCGCGGGCTCCGCGCTGCGCATCGCAGTGCGCCGCGCCAACGAGCGCGCCGACGCCGCCGGGCGCCCCGCGGTCCTGTCCGACGTCGCGTACGCCCTCCGGCACCCCATGGCCGAGGACGCGGCCGCGAAGAAGAGGACGGCCGAGGAACTGCTCGGCGACGGGCTGGAGGCGTCCTACGTAGTCGATCGGATGTGTGGCGGGACCGAGGACGACGTGGCCGGGGGCGGCGATCTCGTGGGGATGCTCGACGGCCCCACCTCGCTCAGCATCGACCTCGACGCACTCATGATCGTCTTCGACCTCGCCCGGGTCCCCTCCGGGGGCGCGGCCATGACCATCCTCATGGCGGTGATCGCCGTCTTCCTGGAGGAAGTGTGGCTCCGCGGCGAATGCGAGTGCGGCACCGCCCCCGAAGCACACGACCGCGTCGTCACGGATGCGGCCTCCGGGGCCTGGAAGCGCGGCGCGAACCCCGCCACCGGCTGCCGCGGGTACACGCAGGTCAAGAGGATTCTGATCTTCGAGGAAGCCTGGCACATCCTGGGGACACCCGAGTTGGCCCGGCTGCTGGAGAAGTTCCTCAAATTCGCCCGAGGGTACGGCCTCTCCTGCATCTTCATCGTCCACCACCTCTCGGACATCGACGACTCCGCCGAAACGGCGGCGGCGCTCAAGATGGCGGACACCCTGATCGTGTACTCGATGAAGTCCGACGAAGCACGCGCGGTCGTCGCCCGCCTCGGCTTGCCGGCCTGGACCAGCGACCACATCCCGCGTCTCCGCCGGGGCGTGGCCCTCTGGAAGGTGGGCGAGACCGTCTACCCGGGCGTCCAGCACCTCCTGACCAGCACCGAGGAGCAGCTCTGCTTCTCCTCGAACGCCATGGCCGAGACCGCCGCCGCGTAACACCCCTGGGACCCCCATGAACACCCTCGCCCCCACCGGCACGCCCTCGCACACGCCCAGCGCCCCGCTGCTCGGCCAGTTGGTCTTCGAGCCCTCCCGCCCGAAAGCGGCGCCAGGGCACCGCTCCTCGGAGCAGGGCGGCTGGTGGGCCTTCTTCCTCTGCCACTGCTGCGGGGACGAGCGGTACGAGCCCGTCGTCCGTCTCCCCGCCGACACCCCGCACGACCAACTCGCCCCGTACGCCGCACGGTTCTGGAGCCGCCCCTGTCTGCTGCGGCCCTTCCGCGACGGCTTCGCCGTCCACCCCGCCGAGGCCGGCAGATGAGGGTCTTCCACGGGCGCCGCCCGGGCACCGTGCCCCTCAGCACCTCGGACCGGGAGCTCGACGCGGCGGCCCGGATCCTGCTGGACGACCTCCGGGGGCGCGACGACGGCGAGAAGGTCACCCTGGCCGACGTCGCCGACCGGCACGGTCTGCCCGCGCGCCGGATCCACTCCGCCGCGCGGGCCCTGATCACCACCGGACACCTGCTCAGGGTCAAGTACGAGGCAGACGGACGGTGGGCCACGGACCTGTACGTGTACCCCACCCCGGCCACGGACGACGAGGTGGAGGCGGTACGGGCCAAGCACCAGAGCGCCACATCCGTCACGATCGAGCGACCGGCCACTGCCGGGACCGAGGCGACGGGTCCCACCGCCCGGCCCGGATCGGCTCCACTGCCCGAGGACATCGACCTGGCGACCGCCACCGCGGTCCGCCGCGTGCTCGAAGCCCTGCCCGGCCAGCTCACCCGCCTGCTCCCGACCCCGCTCCCCGTGTCGGTACAGTCCGCCGCCACAGCGGCACTGGCCGCGGGCCGCACCTCGGACGAACTGGCCGCGCGCGTCCTGCGCCGCTGGTGGGAACACGGCTACGCGACGAAGGCGACCGAACTCGACCGTCCCGTCGGAGTGGCCATCGCGCTGCTGCGCCCGGGCCCGTGCCCGGACCCCCGGTGCGAGGACGGAACCGTCCTCGACTCGGAGGCCCCGTGCGTCCGGTGCGCGGAACGGCGCCAGGACCACCACCGCGCCCAGGCCGCCGCGCCCGCCACCAGCCCACGGAGCCCGGGTCCCGCGCCACCCGCGCATCCAACGCCGGTCCCGCCCCAGTTCGCCGATCTCCCCCCTCCGGGCACGGTGAGCCCCGAGATCGCCTCCGCCGGGGCAGCCCGCGTACGTGCCGCGCTGGCAGCGACCAAGACCCCCACGGCCTCCCCGCCACCCGCCTCAACCCCCCTCACCCGGAGGACCTCGTGACCGACATGCCCTCGCTCATGGGAGGCGGCGGCCTCGTCCAGTACGCCCCCTGGGCGCTGCTCGGCGTGGCCGCTCCGGTGGCCGCCGCCGTCCTCAAGCCGTGGAACCGCAACAACACCGACGGCGCCATGTGGGGCGGGCGCCCGGTGGAGAAACGGTTGCGCGCCGAGCCGGACCTTGATGCCCGCGCTGACCGGCTGATAGCCGGCCGGGGCACCGTGACCCGCAAACTCGTCGCGGGCGAGCCGTGTCTGTCGGGTCTCGCCTTCGGCGTCCCCGGCTCCGGAAAGTCCATGGGACTCCTGCTGCCGAACGCCCTGGAGTGGGCCGGGCCCCTGGTGATCACCACCGTCAAGGCGTCCGACCTCGACATGATCTACGCCCGCCGGGCCGCGCTCGGCCCGGTCTATGTCGTCGCGCCCAAGGGGATACCCGGCCGTTCGACGGCGCGGTGGTCCCCGGTGGAGTACTGCAAGACCGAAGAAGACGCCGACCAGATGGCCAAGTGGCTGACCGAGGCGTCGTCCAACAGTGCCGACCCGAAGGCGCAGACCTGGCTGGAGCAGGCACAGCCCATCATCAAGGGCCTCCTCCTGGCGGCCCGCGTGTCGGAGGAGGGCATCACCGCCTTCCGGCGCTGGCTCTCGCTCGGGAAGGACGCCGTCGACACGGTCGAGGGCATCCTGCTCGACGCCGGCTTCACGGAGGCCGCCGAGGACTACGCCTCGCCGTGGCGGCGACTGCACGCCGACGGCCAGGGCTCGGTCCAGCTCACCCTCAACGTCATCGCAAGGGTGTACCAGGACAAAGCCGTACGGGAGACCAGCTCGGGCAGCGACTTCACCGCCGAGGACGTCATCGCCCAGGGCGGCACCATCGCGATCGTCGCCTCCGCGTCGGACAGCAAGCGTTTCGCCCCTCTGATCACCGCGCTGATCGCCTCGGTGATCCACGCCGCCGAAACCCAGTACGGCCGTACCGGCAAGCCGCTCTCGCCCGCCCTCGGCCTCCTGATCGACGAAGCCGGCAACGTCCTGCGGTACCCGGACCTCGCCACCGTCCTCACCACGGGCCGCGGCCAGGGCATCGTGATGCTCACGATCTGGCACGACCTCTCCCAGCTGCGCACCTCACTGGGCGACGACAAGGCGAACACCGTCTTCTCCGCCTCGCCCTTGAGAATGCTGCTCCCCGGCGTCGCGGATCCGGAGACGCTGCGGTACTTCAACACGATGCTGGGCCGCGCCGAGGTGAAGCGGGCCTCGGTGACGCGGGGCAGCGACGGCGGGCGCTCCAGCACCACCTCCACCGGCGAGCGCGACCTCGCCCCCATCCACGAGCTCCAGCAGCTGGAGGACGGGACCGCCGTCGTGCAGTACGGCAACCAGCGCCCGGTCCGGGTCCGCCTGCGGATGCTGTTCGAGGACGAGGACCTCCAGAAGCTGATCAACGAGGCCCCCACCCGCAAGGAGGCGGCACATGCCTGACGGACTGCCCGCGGACGATCCCGCCGACTTCCTCGTCGACGAGGACACCGGCGAGATCCTCGACGACGCCGAGGACGACGAGGCGGACCTGGCCGGGTGGGTCTGGGAGGCGATGGAGCCGCCCGTCCGCCGCGAGCGGCTGGCCGAGCTCCGGACCTGGGTCCACTGGCTGGTCCGTACGCACCCGTGGACGCATTCCCACGTCACGCCGTGCTGGTACCGGCACCCAGACGTCCGCGAGCACCTCACCGCGCTGTTCGTCTCCTGGGTCAGGACGTACACCCCGGGGAGCAAACGGGACACGGCCGAGGTCGAGTGGATCGACGCCCTGTACCGGACGATGCCCCGGCTCGCCCTCAAGGAGTGCGGCCCTCAGCAGCACGTCGAGCAGCGCCCGCGGGACTTCAAGGACACCGATCACGCGTTCCTCGTCCATTCCAAGACCTCGGACGAGATGACCGCAGAGGCCCGGCATCCCGCCGTCGCCGAGTTGATCCGACAGGGAGTGGAGCAGTGACCGATCCCGTACCGCCGACGAAGCCCGCCCCTCCGGCCGGGCGGATCTGGCCGCGGTGGGCAGCCGTGGCCGACCTCCGGGGAGAGGGGGGCTCCGCCCTCCGCGGCCAGGTCGAGAAGCGCCTGCGCCTTCCTCCGTCCACGCAGTCGGTCGCCCTGCTCCTGGGCAGGGACGCCGTCGGCGCCCGGTTCACCCGGGTGATGGACTGGCCTGGCGACGGCCCTCTGCTCGACCGTCCCGTCGAGTGGTGGCGTATGGCCGATACACGTCCGGCGCAGCCCGGTTGGCCGCTGCGGGACGGGCTCACCTCGACCCTCGACATGGCAGGCGGGTTCCCGCTCTTCGCCGTTCTGCCCGACCGGCCGACGGCCGTCGCCTACGGCGGAGAACAGCACCGGTGGCACGAGGCGCGGCGGGCCGCGCTGTCCACCGCGGTGGCCCGGCAGGACGATTTCCACGGCGAATGGACCATCTCGGTGCCGGAGCCCGTCGCGCCCTGGCTGACCGTTTCGTGGTCCGTCCCCTATCCAGCGCGCAACGCCGCCCCGTCGCGCGAGCTGGCGTCCATCACCCTCGGGGCGACGAGCACGTCCCCCCTCCGGCAGCGGCGGGCGCGCACCATCGAACTGTCCGGGGTGCAGAGCGACATCGCCGCCCTGGCGCACGTCCTGGTCGCCGCCGCCCGGGACTCCAGCACGGCGGCGGCGGAGACCGCGGCCGGGCTGCACGCCCTGCTGGTGCGATTCGCCCAGGGGGACGCCACGTTGGTCGAGAGCGAGATCATCGTTGCTCACCGCCGGGCCTACCGATGGCTCGTCAACGCGATTCCCGCAGACCAGGCGCCCTAGTCGGCGCGCACGACACAAGGAGGAGAGCTCGATGAGCACCCCCACCCCCCGCAAGCGCGACGGCCGCGTTCGTACCGTCCGGCAGGAGCAGCTTCAGCGGGCGGTCGCCGAGGGCCGGCTCGCGCCGGACATCGCTCAGGCGATGAACGACCCCGCGCTCAGCCGCTGGCGGGCCTCGCTGGGCTTCGCGGTCGTCGATGACATCGACCGGCTGGCCGGGCCCGCTTCCGGGACGATCCGTGTCCCGGAGGCCCTCGTGCGCGAGGCGGTCCCGCCGGAGGTGGACCTGTCGAACGCGGGAGCGGTCTGGGAGCTGTACCGGGCCGTGCTGGCGGACGGGACGGCGGAGCAGCAGTACGCCCTCCTCAACGCCGGTCTGCTGGAGCGGCTGTGGGGCACGGGGCTGGCCGAGGGGCCGGTGATGGGTGTCTGGGAGAGCCGGTTCCCCCGGCTCGCCCGCGGGTGATCGGGCATGGACGAGACGGAGAAGTGGCGGATCGCCACCGTCGCCCTGGACGCGGTGGGGGAGCGGTATGACTACGCGCTCGCCGGAAGCATGGCGCTACGGGCCCACGGAATCATCGACCGCCCGGTCGACGACATCGACCTGTTCAACCAGCCGGACATCGGATCGGACGCGATCCAGGCCCGCGCGGAGGTCATCGCCGCCCTGACCGACGCGGGTTACGAGGTCGCCGTTGAGCGGGTCTTCGGGATGGACCAGGCCGCCAATCTCGCGGTGCGCACCCCTACGGGTGAAGCCGTGACGGTGCAGATGGTGCCGATGGAGATGGCGTATCTGCCCGAGCAGATCGACGGCCTTCGGGTGATGTCGGTCCAGGACTGTGTCCAGATGAAGGCGGAGGCGATCGCCTGGCGGACGGAGGCCAAGGACTACATCGACCTGTCCGACATGAACGTCCACCTGGGCGCCCCCTTCGTCGACGAGTGCCTGGCGGCCAGCCCGTCGCCGCTCAACGAAGTGGTGTTCCGGTCGCAGCTCGGCAAGGTCGCGGAGATCCCGGACGAGACCTTCGCGGCCTACGGGACGGACTCGTACAAGGCGGCGGAAGTGCGCAGGAACGTTCTTGCGTGGGCCGACGATGTCGCCACCTCGAAGCCCGACCCGCTCGCGGTACGGGCCACGGGGCCGGCGTCCGGCATCGAGCCGCTCGTCCAGGACCAGGCGGAACGGGCGGCGGACCGTATCGCGGCGAACTCCCCTCAGTCGCTGATGAGCGACAACGAGCTGATGGTGACGGCCGCCAAGGCCAAGCAGCTCGCCAGCGCCGCAGACAAGGTCGCCGTGGAGACCGAGCGGGAGGCCGGGTGGCTCCGGCATCAGTTCGAGGAGACCGGTGGGGGATCGCTGGCAGCGGCCCTGCGGGACATGAACGCCGACGACGAAGTCGTACGCCGGGCGGTCACGAGTGAGCGGGAGGATGTCGAGCGGCTGGCGAGCCGGGCGGTGGAGGCCCGGGGGCAAGCGCGGGAGCTGCGGGAGCAGGAGGGCACCGTCCGCGGTGAGGTCCAGCGCCGGGCCGGCCTGACACCGGGGGAGCGGGCGGCGGAGACCGTGATCCGGCGCGAGATTCAGGGGCAGGTCGCGGCTCAGGCCGACCCCACCCGGGCGTCGGTGGTGGCCCGTGCGACGGCGGCCACCGCTCACCAGCAGCAGGCCGCCGCCCGGGCCTGATCCGGCCGGGCGCCGCACCGGCGCGGCGCCCGGCGTGGAGCGCAAGACGGGGCATACGGGTCGCACGGCCGGGTCCAGGAGGGGCACTTCCTCTCTGGACCCGGCCGCCGTCTTTCCCGGGGACGGCCGCACCAGCGGCGTGTCGCCGACGCCGAAAGGCGTGTCAGTACCTGTTCCCGTCCCGGCGGTTCTGCTCGTCCCCGAGCTGGCGGCGAGCCGCGGTTTCGGCGCTCTCGGCGACCTGCCGCTGGTGCGCAACGCGGCCGTCGCCCGCCCGCTCCGCTTCTTCCGCCCGGCGGAGGTCCACAGGCAGGGCGGCCCGCACGGCGCGTTCCCCGCGCAGCCCGGCCGCGCGGTCACGCTGCTCCTCTGCCCGGCGCCGCATCCGGTCTCCCTGCGTACGAGCGGCGGTCGCGTCGCCGGCCGCGATCCTCTTCTCCGCCGCGACGACAGCGTCGGCGCTGCCGCCCAGTCGCTGCCACTCCTCCAGCAGGAGGCTGTGCTCATGCTCCGGTCCAGCGAGGTCGGCGAGCCGGTCGATCAGGTCCCGGGCCTCCCGGGCATGCCGGTCGGCTTCGGCGTGGCGGTCCTCCGCCTGTGCCGCTCTGAGCTCCATATCCCGTCGGGCAGCGCCGCGCAGGGCCGGCCGTCCGAACGAGCCGCGTTCCTCCAGCCGGGCCGTGAGCACGCCGAGATCGTCCCGCGCCGCCTGCCCGGCTTCCACTGCCGCGGTGAGGTCGAGGCGGGCCTGACGCCGGGTCTGGATGGCGTCGATCCGCTCCGCCCTGGCAGCCGTCTCGGTCTCGATCCGGACGCCGTCGGCGGCGTCGTGGTCAAGCCGGTCCGCGCGGGCGTATGCCTCATCCGCTTCGGTGTCGGCGAGGCGAGCACGGGCGAGCGCCGACGACTCCGCGCCCCGCAGTGCCCGGTCGGGCAGGGTGCCGAACGGGCGCTCGCGCCACGACGGGGCCGCGGGGGCGGCCGCCGAGTCGAGCGCTCCGAGTGCCCGCTCAGCGTCCTGCCCCTCGCGGGCGTCCGCGCGCGCTTCCAGCGAGCGGGCACCGTGGAGCCGAGCCCGGTCCTCGGCCTCTTCCGCACGCTGACGGGCCTCCTGCGCGAGTTGCCGTGCGTGCTCGGCGGCACCGGTCAGGTGGGCGGCGCGGGCTTCCGGCACCTGGACGTCGGTGCGCCGGCCGTTGCTGGCCGCGGCGTCCCGGGCGGTCGCCGCCCGGTTCTCGGCGTCGGCCGCCTCCTGTTCGGCTCGTCGGGCTTCACGGCGGGACGTGTGTGCGGTGTCCTCGGCCCGGGCCGCCTGCGCTGCCTGGATCGCTCCGAGTTCGCCGCGCTGGACGGCACGCTGGAGCTCGGTCCGGTCCTGCTCCGTGGGCGTGGCGCGCGGGGGCGTGCTCTGGTGGAAGCGGTCCACCTGGGCGCGGGCGTCGTCGTAGTCGGCGGCCTGGACGGGTTCGATCGGGCGGGAGCCCAGCGCGATGTCCTCCCGGCCGTAGTCCCATCGGTTCCGGTAGGTCTCGATCGCCGTGGCGGCGGCGAGCCACGCCGACTGGCGGGGATCGTCGGCCGACGGGAGGGGACCGAGCGCGTCGAGCCAGCGGGCTCCCTCGTCGGCGGCCGACAGCACGCGCGCGGTCACGGCAGCGGGGTCTTCCGGGATCTGGGCATCGCGCCACAGGCGCCGTAGCCGCTCGGGTCCATCCGCCGGGGCGGGGCCGAGCGGGGACCGGTCCGCGAGCTGGAGAAGGTCACGGTACGCAGCGGCGGCGGCAAGCCGGGCGCGCCAAGCAGCGCTCTCTTCGGGGGCGTCGGGGCGCGGCCCGTAGGCTGCGGCCCACCCCTGGCCGAGCACCGCGTCGTCCACAGCGGAGACGGCGAGATAGTCGGCGCGGGCGGTGACGGCCTGGGCGAGTTCCGCCGCGTAGATGCCCTTCTCGGTGCTGTCGGCGGCGGGCACCGTGAGCCGGAGCTGGTCCAGCAGGCGGGCGCCGGGGTGGCTCCCAACCGTGCCGACCTCGGGCACCTGAAGGGCCGCCACGGCCTCGGTGTCCTGGTGAAGACGCCAGTGGAGCACCGCGGCGACATCGTCGGCGTCGGCGACATCTCTCTGAACCAGTACGCGCCGTACGGCGGCGATGGGGTCCTGTCCGCCGGCCTCGATGCGGGTCAGGAGGTCTCGGAGAGCGGGCCAGGCGTCCGAGGTGACGATGGCGTCGGCCATCGGCACCTCGTCACGGAACTGCCGGATGAACTGGTCCCCGGCGAGGTCGTCGAGGACGAACCGGAGACGCGGCACGAGGGTGGACAGCGCGCCGGTCTCCTCCAGCGACTCCCGCTGGGCGACCGTGGCCGAGCGGGTCGTACCGTCGCGGCCGACGATACGGTCCCATGCCTGGCGCGCCGTCTGGATGGGGTCGGGTTCCCCGACGATGGGGTCGGTCTCGGGGGTGACGACCAGGTAGATGTGGTTCTCGTACTTCCCCCGCGTCGCCGCGGGGTACGCGGCGTTGCGTGTCATTCCGGGCGCGAACAGGGCGTGCGCGGTATCCGTGGTGACGCCCTGCGCGCGGTCCTTGGTGATGGCGTAGCCGAGCTCCACGGATCGCTCGACGTACGAAGGCGGCAGGACGGTGCGCGCCTTCGACTGGTCGGAGCGGACCACGAGACTGCCGTCGCGGCGGACCTTGGTGACGGTCCAGATGTCGCCGTTGCGGACGTAGCCGCGACCGCCGCGCACGGGGATGCGCCGGTCGATGGCCCGGGTGGCGATCCGGTCACCGGCTCCGACCATGTTCCCGTCGTGCAACCGGATCGTCCTGGTCGAGTCGACGATTCCGGCGCTGACGCGATCGTCGCGGGCGCGGGCGGAGAGCGCAGACGCGGTCGCGTTGTCCGGCGCGACGAGGATGGAGACGAGCCCGTCCCGGGTGTCGGCCAGCCATGCCTCGTACGCCTGGGCCTCCATCGCGTCGGCGCTGCCGAAGTGGATGCGGCGGCGGGAGTGGTACGCCTCGAAGGACTCGGTGGAGTCGCCTTCGGCGAGGGCCTTGGAGGCTTCGATCTCCCAGGTCCGGGGCTTGCCGTCGTGATCGCGGAAGCGCCGGACCTCGGTCAGGTAGAGGGCGCCGGCGTCCGCCTCGATGTGGGCGAGGAGACCGCCGGGGCCGGGCGCGCCGAGCTGGAGGGGGTCACCGACGGGGAGGAGCCGGCCTCCCGCCGCGGTCGCCTGGCGAAGGAGGTCCGCCATGTCGGTCGACGCGGCCTGACCGGCCTCGTCCAGGATGACGATGGCGCCCGCGGGCAGCGTCCACTGCCGCGCACCCGGGGAGATCAGCTCGCTCATCATGAGCCAGCGGCGCACGTTCTCCGTACGGATGCCCGCTTCCTCGGCGAGGACATCGGCCTGCACCTGGCCGTTGGAGAACCCGATGACCGGGATGCCGTAGGCGTCGCCGACTTCACGGATCAGGGCCATGATCGTGGTCTTGCCCGCCCCGGCCCGGCCGATGACCGCCTGGACTCGCCGGTCGCCGGTGAAGACGCCGTGGACGATCGCGAGCTGCTCCTCGCTGGGGGTGAATCCGCGTTGTGCGTGGCCGGCGTCCAGGGCGGCGTCCACCTGTTCACGGGTGAGCTGCCGTGCAGCTGCGGGCGTCTGCGCGGCCTCGACGACGTACCGTTCGGCAGCCGTGATGGCGTGCGAGGTGAAGCGCGTGCACCCGGCGTCGTGGAACAGAGAGGTGCCGTCCGCACGCCGGTAGGCGGTGGGGACGGGAAGGAGGTCGGGCATGTCCACGAGCTCGCAGTGCTCAGGGGAGAGCACCGCCGTGGTGAGCTGCTGGACGGCCTCCTCGAACTGGCCGCCCAGGGTGATGTGCCACCCGCTGCCGACGAGCTGGCGGACGACCTCGGCCTCCGCGTTGGGCCGCGTCCAGGTCTCACGCTGCCGTTCGAGGACCCGGACCGCGGCAGCCGGGATGTCCTCCAGCCGCTCCACCTTCCGCGCCTCCAGGGCGTGTTCCTCCGGGGTGCGGGGCGCGCGCCGTTCGGCTCGAAGGGACTCCTGGCGGCCGGTCTCCAGGACCTTCTCCGGGGCCCGGAGCCCGCACCGGCGGGCCCGCTCGCGCCAGTGGGCGCGTTCCTCTTCGGGGCTCCGGAGTTCCTTGTCGGGACGCTGGGTCAGGGCTGCCGCCTGGGCGAGCTGGTACGCCTCGGCGCGGTTCGGCTCGCGCCCCTGCCGCAGCCGGAACTCGCTCATCAGCGTCCGCAGGTGGCCCTCCGTCTGCTTCCGACGCGTGGAGAACTCGCTGATCAGCTCCTTGCCGATGCCGCGGAACTCCCTCACCGGGCGCTTGTCGAAGCTGAGGGTGTCCTCCCGTTCCTCAGCGGTGATGCCCAGCACCTCGGCCATGCCGCGTTCGAGTTCGGCGGCGTAGACCTCGCCGAAGGTGACGCGCTGGCGGTGCAGGGGGCGTGCGTCGAGGGCGAGCCATTTCCCGTCGGCGAAGACCTTGGAGCTGATGGCGATGTGGCGGTGGAACGCCGGGTCGCCGGCACGGCTGGAGCGGTGGGTGAAGATGGCTGCGGTCAGACCGTCGGTGGGTATCTGGGCGACCCCGTTGGCCCCGATCCGCGCGTAGGCGGCGTCGGACTCGATGCGGTTCCACATCTTCTGGAAGGCCCGCTCCTCGACTTGGAGCAGCTTCTCCTGGCCCTCGTCGTCGGCCAGGGCGAGTGCGATGCCGAAGCTCTTCACCGGGGCGACGACCATCTCCCATCCGGCTCGGGCGGCGCGTTCCCCCTCTCGCTCGACCTGCTCGCGGAGGCTCTGCTTGCGGGCGGCGGACGCCTTGGGTTCCTGGGCCAGCCGTTCCGTGTACCGCTGTTCGACGGTCTTGTACTGGCGCCAGCGCCGCCCCAGGTTCTCACCGGTGTGGGGGTCTTCGCCGTACTTGAAGAGGGAGTCAGCGTGCTCCCGGGAGACCTCCCCGGTGAGGCCGAGGGCAACGGCACCGCGGCCTATCCAGGTGCCGGGGGTGTCGGCGCCGGCGGCCCAGTGCTCGGCGGTCTCCTTGACGCCGAGCGTGCGGTCGTCGCTCGCCACGGTGCTGAGGAGGTAGTCGATTCCGGTGCCGGCGCTGACGGGATGGATCGTCAGCAAGGGCGATCCCAGGGGTAGCTCGTCGCGCTCCGGCCCAGGGCCGCGGGGAGCGTGATCGAGTCGTTCATACCGGTGATCGTATGCGACCAGTTGGCATATGCCAAAGGTAATGCACATGGTGTGGTCGGATGATCTTGAACGGAAGGCTGAGCCTGACGTATTCGCAGTTCAGAGGCTCTCTGAGCTGCGATGGGGAGTCCTTGGTTCTGGTCGTGGAGCGATGGAGCCAAGGGAGGGGGAGGGTTACATGGGTGCCAGTCTGATGGAGGTGGTGTCGGGAACTGGTCCTGGAGCGACAGCAGGAAGATCTCGCAGGAGCGTCTTCGGTGGAGCGCATCCGGGTCGGGTTCGGATCCACCCGGAGGCGCCCGGGCGTCCGGGTGCGCTGCCCGGGGGGGGCGGGTGACTCTTCGGCAGTTCGGCCCGGGCGGACCGCGTGACAGTGGCCGGGCCGCACTTCCGGAGGGGGAGCTTCCGGAAGCCGGAGGGCGGCTGCATAGGATCGGCATATGACTTCACGGACCAACGAAGCAGCACTGGACCGCCGGCAGCGGTTGCGCGACAAGCACAAGCGGCAGCTGGGCGCCGTCAACCAGTTGGATCGGCTGGAGAAGAAGCGGGGCTCGATCGAGGACGACCGGGACAAGCAGATCGCGAAGATCGAGGACGATGCCGCAAGAGATATCGCCGCCGTGGAGGAGGAGATAGCGGGGGCGGTGCGCGACGCGGTGGACGCCTTCGGCGGCCAGCAGGTGGCGTCGGAGAACCTCGGGTTGACCCTGCGGGAGATCCGGCGGTACCTGGCCGAGGGGGACGAGCAGGAGCCGGATTCCGAGGAGGAAGAGGTGAAGGCGACGGATGAGCAGGAGCCGACGGTTAGCAAGGCGGCCGCTCCGGCCGGGTCGCCCGTCGACGCCGGTGGTGTCCAGGGTGATGCCGACGGCGCTGCGCCGGAGGGCGCCTCGGCCGCGTAGGGACCTTCAACG
>NZ_JBHVHF010000127.1:0-21488 GCF_042800315.1 Streptomyces sp. NPDC057638 | reverse complement strand
TCGACGGTTCGATCACCGACTCCGGCAGCCCCAGCGCGTTATGGGTGAACAGCGTCCGGTTGCCCCGGCCGTCGGTGTAGCGGGTCCGGTTGCCCGCGAGGTCGTAGCCGAAGGAGGTGGTGAGGGAACGGGTGGCCGTGACGGGCTCGGTCTGGCTGGTGAGCCGGTCCAGCGCGTCATAGGCGTAGCTCGTGGTCCGGCCGAGCGAGTCGGTGGCGGAGGTGAGGTTGCCCGCCGGGTCGTAGCGGTAACTGGCCTTGCGCAGCTCGTTGTTGACGGAGTCGAGGTCGCTCTCCTGGGTCAGCCGCCCCATCCGGTCGTACTGCTTGGCCGCGCTGCGGCCGAGGGAGTCGGTGACACGCACCTGACGGCCGGAGATGTCATAGCCGAACTGGGTGGTCTCGCCCGCCGGGGCCACCATCCGGATGAGCTGCTTGAGGCCGTCGTAGGTGAACTGGCTGGCCCCGCCGCCGGGGGCGGCCTGGTGGACGACGTTGCCCGCGTCGTCGTAGGTGAAGCGCGTGGTGTGCGCGGCGGGTGTGGGGCGGCGTTCGACGGCGGTCCGGGTGATGGGCCGGTCGAGGTCGTCATAGGTGGCCTCGGCGCGCGCCCCGGTCGGGTCGGTGACGGACAGGACCTCGCCGGTACGGGTGTAGCGGTAGCTCCAGCGGGCCCGGTCGGTGCCGGTGCCGACCGGCACGTCCTTGGCGGTCAGCCGGTTCTGGCGGTCGTAGGTGTACCGGGTGGTGCGGCCCTCGGCGTCAGTGGACTCGACGGCGTTCCCGAGCGCGTCGTAGCGCTGGGTGGCGGTCGGGGTGACCGGCTGGGTGGCACCGGGCGGGGTGTAGCCGGGTCCGGTGACGGAGACGGGCCGTCCGAGCCGGTCGTACGCGGTCCGGGTGGTGTTCCCGAGCGGGTCGACGGCGTGGGTGACCGCGCCGAAGGCGTCATAGCCGGTGTGGGTGGTGGGCCGGGACTCCGTGGGCGCGGAGCCGCCGGACTCGACGGCGACGGTGGGGGCGGCGGCGGAGATCGGGCGGCCCAGCTCGTCGTAGGTGATGTCGGTGCGCCGGGAGCCGGGTTCGGTGGTGGAGGTGCGCAGCCCGCGCTGGTCGTAGGTGTGGACGGTGGTGCGGGACTCGGTGCCGTTCTCGATGGTCTCCTGGGTGGTGTTGCCCGCGTCGTCGTACTGGTAGCGCACGGTCTCGGCGGTGAGGCTGACCGGCCAGGGGACATTGGAGGGCTGGCCGCTGGCGGAGGTGGTCGTGACGTTGCCCGCCAGGTCGTAGGTGTAGGTGGTGCGGCGGGCGGTGCCGCGGGGGTCCATCACCTCGGAGAGGGTGCGGCCGACGGCGTCGTAGGTGTACTCGGTGAGGAGGGAGCCATTGGCCGCGGTCTCGGTGAGCGGATTGCCCGCGCCGTCGTAGGTGGTGGACTCGACGACGTAGTCGCGCTTGGTGCCGTCCGCGTTGCGGAAGTCCTTCAGCGTGACGGACTTGACGAGGTCGTCGCCGTAGTAGTCGTAGACGACGGTGCGGCCCATGGAGTCGGTGTGGCGCGCCAGCCGTCCCGCCATGTCGTACGCGGAGGACTGGATGACCGTGTGCTCGTTGCCGCCGCCATCGCTCTCCCAGTCCCTCAGCCGGACCTCGGCGGGCCGGTCGCGGGCGGTGTAGGTGTAGGTGAAGTGGTTGCCGTTGGCGTCGGTCATCGAGGTGCGGTTGCCGAAGGCGTCGTAGGTGTACGAGGTCTCGCCGCCGACGGCGTCGGTGATCCGCTCCGGACGGCCGTGGTCGTCCAGCTCGAAGGTCATCACCCGGGAGGCGTCCCCGCCGAGCAGGTCCGAGACCTCGGTGCGCACCACGACGCCGTCGGGGTCGTAGGTGGTGACGGTCCGTTCCTGCTGGCGGCCTCGGGTGATGGTGTTGGTGGCGGCGGGCTCGGTGACGGAGACCGTCCGGGAGAGCTTGTCGTAGGCGTAGGTGGTGGTGACACCGGACGGCTGGGCGTCGGAGATGCCGGTCTCGGTGATCCTGCGGCCCAGGGCGTCATAGGTGTACCGGTTCACCAGGCCCGAGGGTTCGATGACGGTCGCCAGGTCTCCGTTGGCGAAGTACTGGAACCGCTGGACCTTGTTGCGGGCGTCGGTGGTGGTGGCGGGGAGTCCGGCGGGGGTGCTGCCGCCGCCGACGGCGGCCTCGACGCCGGTGGTGTAGCTGGTGCGGATGATCCCGCCGTCCGCGGCGGTCTCGGTGAGCGGGGCGCCGGAGGCGGTGTAGGTGTACTGGGTGCGGTAGCGGTTGTCGGTGGGGCCGCTGGAGCGCCCGTCGCGGGTCTCGGTGGGCTGGTCGGCGCGGAGGTCGAAGTCCCCCGCGCCGGCCGGGTACGTGGTGTACGCGGTCTGGCAGTCGTTCCGGGCCCGGCAGGTGGTGCGGCGGATGACATTGCCCCGGTCGTCGTAGCCGAGGGTGACGGTGTCGCCGGTGGCGCTGGTGATCCCGGTCTGGAAGCCGTTGTCGTCGTAGGCGAAGGACCGGATCGCCATGCCCTCCAGCGGATGGCGGACGAAGTCGGGCGCGCCGCCGCCCCCGCCGATCGGGGTGGTGCAGAACGCCGGGTCCTGTGGGTCGGGTGAGGTGCAGACGGGCCCGGGCGGGGTGGGGCTTGGCGTCGGGGTGGGCGGGGTCCGTGGGCCGATGGCCAGCGGTTCGCCGTACCGCAGCAGCCGGGCGGAGAGGCCGTCGTACTCGTAGAAGTAGGGGTCGCCGTCCGGGTCGCGGACCTCGACGGTCCGGCGCAGGTCGCGGTCGCCGCCGAAGACGGCGGGCGCGCCGATCTTCCAGGTGCCGCCGTCGCGGTCGGTGAACTCCTGGACCCGGTCCCGGGAGATGTCGTAGGTGATCTCGGAGCCGGTGCGGCCGGAGGGCAGGGTGGTCTTCGTCAGCAGGTCGGCGGTGCGCCCGGCCTCACGGTGGTGGGCGGTGACGGCGGCGGGGCCGAGCGGGTGGTGGTAGACCGAGACGTCGTCGATGGTGCCGGTGAAGGAGCGGGCGGCGCTGGTGCCCCAGCCGGGCCAGGCGGCGGGGTTGACGACATGGGCGGCGCCGATCTGGTTGTACGTCAGGTCCTGTGCGGTGAGCTGGCGGCCGGTGAGGGTGCCGGAGAGACGGCCGTCGAGGTAGAGCGACTGGGTGGTGCCGGAGACGGAGAGGACGGCGTGGTGCCAGCGGCCGTCGTTGACGTTCTTGGTGATGTCGGTGATGGGTTCGACGGCACCGGTCCAGAACTGGCCGCGCAGCTTCCCGTCGGTACCGACGTAGAGGGTGGGGGCGCCCGCCGTCGGGGTGGTACCCCACGCCTTGTTCTGGTAGCCGAGCAGCGGGCCGCCGACACCGTTCGCGATGGTCTTGAACCAGATCTCGACGGCCGCGTCCCGGCTCTTCTTGAGCGTGCCGGAGGGCAGGGTGATCCGGGAGGTGGGGCGGTCGAAGGAGGCGGCGGTCCCGGGGTCGCCGGAGATCGCCCCGCCCGCCTTGAGGGTGATGTCGGTGTAGCTGCCCCGGTCCTTGCCGAGGTTGGCGGCGACCCAGCTGTCGGCGGCGGTGCCCTCGTCCTCGCCGAGCCGCCAGTAGGAGGCGGGGCGGGAGTCCATCACGGTGGTGGCGTAGTGGCTGCCGGGCCCGTAGGTGTACTGGGTGCAGCCGCCGTCGGGGTCGCAGACCTTGTCCAGCAGATCGCCGGTGTAGCTGTAGGTCCAGCTCACGGGGGCGCCGTCGATGGCGTTGGTGGAGACCTTGGTGATGTGGTCGCCGGTCCAGACGAACGTCAGTGAGCGGTTGGTGCGGGTGTTGAGGGCGCTGGTGAGCCTGCCGCCGGTGTAGGTGTAGGTGACGGAGGTGGAGAAGCGGTCGGTGACCTTGACCAGCAGTCCGCCGGAGCTGAAGTCGTAGGTGGTGCCGGACTTGTCCTGGAGTCTGTAGGTGCCGAGGGCGGTGTCCTGGGTGAGCTTGGCGTAGCGGCCGGGCGGGGGCGCGTAGGTGCCGTCGGCGTTGCGGCCGAAGCGGACGTCCTGGCCGTCGGGGTAGCGGATGACGACATTGCCGCTGCCGTCGCCGTCCGGGGTGAGCCGCATGTCGTACCGGGTCGACCAGCCCGCGCCGAAGGCCAGGTCCCGCCGGGGGTCCAGGCTGTTGTACGTGCGCATCAGGGTCAGTTCGGGGCCGATCCCCGCGAGGGAGGCGTCGGTCGCGGCGGTGCTGACATTGCCGACGTTCGGATCGAACTCCCGCTCCCGCGCCTCGGCCAGCCGGGAGGTGATCTCGGGCTGGGGGACGGTGGCGACCAGCGCGACCTGGGCGGTGGGGACCTCGTTGGCGGCGTCCTTGACGAAGCCGCGCCACAGATAGGTGGTGCCCCAGCTCAGCCGCCCCGCCGGGATCGGATAGGCGGAGGAGGACTGGTAGGGGGTGGTGGTGCAGGCAGTCGGCTTGCCGTCCTTGTCGGCGGCGCAGATCTCGAACTTGTACTGGAGGGCCGAGCCGGGTGGCGCGTCGATGTCGACTCCGGCGGCCCAGAGCTGGGGGGTGAGGGTCTGCGCCTGGTAGCCGTTGGGCGGGAACTGTTCCTTGATCACGGGGGCGATGTCGAAGACCTGGATCACCAGCCGGCCCGGCGGGACCTGTTCGTCGGTGAAGACGGTGCCCCCGGTCTTCACCATGGTGAAGTCGAGCAGATAGACCCCGGGTTTGAGGGCCTTGATCGTGGCGTCGAGGGTGACCTTGCCGCCGTGGGCGACACTGCCGGTGAGGTTGGCCGCGCGCTGCTGGGTGACGATCTTGCCCTTGGCGTCATAGGCGCGGTAGGCGAGGTAGTAGCCGGCCGGGGTCCAGGTCTCGGCGCCCTTGTTGGTGACGGTGATCTTCACCCGGCCCGCCTGGTTCTGGAGCACCGGCGGGTCGGGGACGGGCTTGGGGAAGGTGTAGCTCGCGTTGTACGGGGAGTGGGTGACGTAGAGCCGGGGCGGGTTGGCCGTGGCGTGGCCGGTGAACGACTTGAAGCCGAGCCGGTCGGTGGCCGACGCGCGCAGCGAGAGACCGTGGTTGGCCTGGGTGCCGCCGGCCCAGCGCTGCACCAGGTCACGGCCCGCCTTGCCGAGGTTGAAGAGTTCCGCGGCGGCCGGGCAGCCGGACCGGGTCTCGCCCTCCTTGATATAGCCGTAGTTGAAGGACTTCGCGGTGAGGGAACCGCCGACGGAGGGGCCGGGGTAGGTGCCGCCCGTGTCCACGGTCCACGCCTGGGTCACCGGGTGGACGGAGACCCGGCGCGGTGCGCAGGACCTGGCGTCGTAGTTCACCAGCTGGAGCTGGGCGCCGAAGATCTGGTGGTGGCGGAGCTTCTCGTCGAGGCCGGGGAAGCCGAGGTAGGTGGCGCTCGGACCGCCGGCGCCCAGGCCGACCTGGAGTTCGTTGGCGCCGCTGACCGGGTTGCCCGATTGCCTGACATACATCGAGGTGGTGGCGGTGGCGGTCTCGACGGAGGGGTCGAGCTGGACCGGGAAGGCGCGGGCGGGGTCGGTGAGCCAGGCCCGGTCCGGCCGTACGGTCAGGACCCGGGTGCCGTCACGGTCGCCGAGTTCGTACCGTACGGCGTGGGAGACGGTGCCCCGGGCGTCGACCATGAAGCCCGCCGGGATGACCGCCTTGGTCCGGCCCCGCCGGTCGGCCAGGACGACGGCGCCGCCGTCGAGCCGTGCGGTCAGGCCGGTCAGGCGCAGCGGGAAGGAGAAGGCGGCGGGGGCCTGGGCCGAGCGCAGCACCAGGGTCTCCTTGAGGCCACCGGCCTGGGAGTCCAGCCAGAGGTCGGTGGCGGGCAGCACCGAGGGGTAGCTGACCCGGGTGCCGCCACCGCTGCCGGGGGCGGGCGCGGCCCCGTCGAGGCCGTACGCGAGTGACTCACCGGTGGGGAAGGTGAGGGTGGCGAGGGCGGCGGCGTCCGCGCGGCGGGCGAGCGTGAGCGGCACGGAGTCGGCGGCCTTGCGCCAGCCGCCGGGCGCCGGGGTGAGCCGGGGGGTGACCGGACGCCAGCGGCCCTGGGGATCGCGGTAGTGGAGGGGCGCGGTGGCCACTTCGGTGGTGTGGGTGCCGTCCGCGTTGACATGGGTGCGGCTGTGCTCGTCCCGCCGGGTGGCGTCCTCGCGGCTGGTGCGCCGGTCGAAGCCGGTGACCCGGGGCGCGGGCGGGGTGCCGACCTCAGCGGTGTTACGGCGCGGGGAGGGGCGGGCGGTCTGCTGGCGCAGTGGGTACTTGGCCCGCTGGGAGAGCGGCACCTCGGTGTTGCCGGGGCCCTTCACGACGGCCTCGCGGCCCTCGGCGCTCCCCCACTGCTGGGCGGGCCCCTTGGCCGGTCTGGGCTCGGCGGCGCGCGCCTCGGGCATACCGCCGGTGGACATCGCGGGCGCGCCGATGGCGAGTGCGAGCGCGACGGTGAGCCCGACGATCCGTCCCGGTCGGCTCCGGGGCAGGCGTCGTAGGAGAGGACCTCGGTTGGATCCGCGCGAGAGCGCCATGTTTCCCCTTGCGGTATCGACAGGGCGGCCGCAGGGATCATCGGACGGAACGCGTGGTTCAGAAGAGGTCATAACCAGAAGCAATTTGGCATGTTTTTGACGTGACTCGGTCAAGCACGAGCCCCGGTAATGGTCTGCGGCCCCATGGGTGTCCGTACGACAGGCAAGACCCGTTGGACCCGTGGGCCCCAGTCGCCCCACGGGTGCGCCGGGACCCAAGCCCCGCGCCCCAAGGCCCCGCACCACGAAACCCCGCACGCCGAGGCCCCGTAAGCCGAAGTCCCGTAAGCCGAAACCCTGCACGCCGAAGTCCCGCACGCCGAAGTCCCGTACGCCAGAGCGAAGGAAGCCACCCGTGCCCCCTCATTCCCTGCGGCGCGCCGTCACCGTCGCCACCGCCGCCGTCTGTGCCGTCCCTCTTCTGATCGCGGCGCCGGGCACGGCCCATGCCTCGGTCAACTGCCGCAGCACCGCTGTGGCGTACGCCGTGCACACCACCGGACTGCTCCAGCAGTACCGGATGCCGACCCCTGCCTCAGGGGCCCACTACACCGGCCCGACCACGGTCGGCACGGGCTGGCAGACGTTCGGCCGGGTCCTCGCCGGTCCGGGCGGCGACTTCTACGCGGCCCGGACCAACGGGCTCTACTACGGTCGCTACAACGGCACCACCTGGGACGTCCAGCCCAAGAAGATCAGCAACAGCTTCGGCAACCTGGCGAACACCGCCGACCGCAACCGGGCCACCGTCGACCGGCTGGGCTGGCTCTGGTACATCGACAGCGGCGGCAACCTGAGGGCCTACCACTACGACGACGCCGCCACTCCCACGGGCGGCGCCTGGACCAACAGCGGCGTCAGCAGGCCACACGACACCGGCTGGGACCGCTACAACCTGATCACCGCAGGGGACGCCGGGGTGCTCTACGGCCGTGACGCGTCGGACGGCAAGCTCTACCGCTCCCGCTACGACCTCACCAGCCAGCGCTGGATCGAGCGCCATGTCCTGGTCAGCCAGAGCGACTGGCGCCAGTTCAAGAGCATCTCCTCCCAGGGCGGGGACACCCTCGTGGCCACGAAGACCGCCACGGGTGAGGCGTTCTACTACCGGTTCGACGAGACCACCCGCGGCTGGCCCGTGGACGGGTTCCGGGCCGGGAGCAGCGACTGGGAGAAGTTCACGGACGTGACCGCGGCCCCCGACACCTGCCGGATCACGGGCACCTTCACTCCGCCCCGACCCACCCTCACCCAGGAGCCGTATCCCCCCAGCAGCGTGGCGCAGGTCTCCGGCGGGGTCCTGGAGTTCGCGTACACGGACAACATCGGCCGGCTGATGCACGGACGGATGCCCGACCCGTCCAACGTCCAGAACGTGCTGTGGTCGGCGGTCTCGGGCAACGAGGCGTTCACCGGCCAGCCCTCGCTCAGCGAGCACGCCGACGGACGGGTCTCGCTGACCGCCCTCAACCTCTCCAGCAGCGTCTGGCACCGCAACCAGGCCGCGAAGTCGAGCGCCGACTGGGCCGCCTGGAACGACTTGGCGGGCCATATGAAGTACCGCCCGATCACGGCGAAGACACCCGCCGGGCTGCTGACCCAGTTCGCCGTGGACGCCAACGGGAAACCGTGGTTCCGGCAGCTGGCGGCCCCGAACTATGAATTCCGGGGCTGGATTCCGCTGACCGGCACCGGATTCGCGGGAGCCCTCACCGCCGTGACCGTACGCAACGGCATCCAGCTCTTCGGCCGGGACGCGACCGGGTTGCTGCGGACCGCGCTCTTCACCGGTGACGGGCTCAGCGGACCCTGGACCACACTGGGCACCCAGGCGACGACCGGCACCGCCAGCGTCGTGGTCTACCCCGGCTACCGGATGCGGGTCTTCGCGGCGGACGGCAACGGCAGGGTCGTGACCACGGCCCAGGCGGCGGAGAACGGCGCCTTCGGCGACTGGTCCCAGGTCGGCGATCTGATCACCACCGGCTCCCCCAGCGCGCTGATCTCGCCCACGTCCGGGCTGACCGAGGTGGCGGTACGGTCGGCGGCGGACGGCAGGATCCACAGCACCGGCGAGACCACCCAGGGGTCGGGCGTCTGGCGCGTCTGGCGGGCGGCGGACGCCGGCCTCGTCTCCGCGACCGACCCGGTCGCGTTCGCCTACACCAACGCGGCGGGGCCGACCTGGGCGATCTCCTTCCGGACCGCGGACAACCAGTCCTACCTCACCACCGTGCAGACGAGCCCCCTGCGCACGGCGAAGGCGGCACCGGTCTTCACCACGCGCTCGCTGCCCGCGCCCCGGTGACCCGCGCCGTCACCGTCCGGCGCGCGGCGGACCCGGTCCCACGGCCGACGGCGCCGCGGCTCCGGCACGGGACCGGCGGACCCGGTACGCCGCCGCACCCGGCGCCCGACGGTGGCGGCGAACAGGGCTGACAGGCGCCTGGGACGCCGTGGCGCGAGCGGTCCGCCTCATGTGGCGGGGCCCCCGCCCTGCCGAGTTCTCGTGATCGGCGCGACACCGGTCCGGGCAGATCACGTAGACGCTCGGCTGGGTTGTCCCGGTCGAGCGTCTCGCGTGGGCGGCCGGGGGCCCGCCCTGTCCGGCGCACGGCGGTCAGTCGCGGTGGTGCGCGCCGTTACGGAAACCCGCCGCCCCGGGCCCCGGGCCGCCCCCCCCTCAGCACCCCGGCACCGGCCGCGACCCCTCAGCGCCCCGGCACCGGCCCGCTTCCCTCCCTCGCCCTCAGCGCCCCCACACCGGTCCTCCAGCGCTCCCGTCCCGAACGGCACCGCGATCCGCACCCCGCAGGACCCTTCGCCCCGGGATCGAGCCCACGCTCTCCCGCCGCCGTTCTCCCACGCTTTCCGGGCGAGTGCGCCGCAAGAGCACGACGAGAGATGCGACACCTGTGCGTCCTCTCTAACGTGCTTATGCGGGAATGCACCCTATTCACTCGCGAAAGGAGCCTGGGAAAGCGCTCCAGAACCACACCGGCCACGGTGGAGAACCGCATGGCCGGCCGTGGTGAATTCCAGTTGTCCATTCACCGATGAGGTCTCTGCGGCACGGGGACGGGAGTGGTGTCCCCTCCGCATCCGGGCCCGAGGAGATTCCGGGGTAGGGATGCGTCAATTCGCTGTGCGAGCCCAGCATGGAGTGATCGGCTTCGCGCCGGTGCGCGCACTGATCAGTACGAGTGTCACGGCCGCGTGGCCCCGGCAGGCCCGGGTCAGCCTGCGGCTCGTCGCCCCGGGCGACCCCGCCTGTGAACCGGCCGACCGGCAGGAGCGCCGCACCGCGGCCGCCTGGGCGCGGGAGCCCGGCCCCTCGCTCCACCGGGAGCACCGGGAACGGGTGGTGAATCGTTTCCGCGAAGTGGGGCGGGCCTGGCTGGACCAGGTCGGGCCCTGTCTGGTGGACATCGTGGACGCGGCGGCGCTCGACGAGGGAAGCCTGCTCTTCCTCGACACGCTCGTGGCCCTGTCCGGCGGGAAGGTCACCGTGCGCTGTCCGTCCAGCGCGGCCACGGCCGGTCTGCTGCTGGAATCGGGTGCGCTCACCCCGGGCGAGCGGCGGATCGAACGGCTCGCGGACCGGGCCGGGCGGGACGCGGAACGCCTCGCCGACGAGGAGGTGGACTTCCTGTACGCGCGGGCGGTCGGCTATCTCCGTACGGGGGACGGCTGGACGGCCGAACGGATCCTCCAGGTGGTGCGGCGGCAGCGGTCGACCCCGGCGGTCCGGGGCGGTCTGCGGCTGGCCCGCGCGCTGCTCGGCCCCCCGGAGGACGACCGGCTCCGCACCCGGACGCTCACCGCGTCCCACGCCATGGTGGGCCACGGCCCGCCGCTGCGGCTCCACGAGGGCTGGGAGCTGCTGGAGCGCTGGTCGGGTTCGGCTGGACAGATCGACAAGAACGCGGTGCACAAGGCGCTGTTCGCCATCGCCGACAGAACGGTCTTCCGTACCTACCGGACCTTTGACATCCCCGGACGGCCCCTGGACTTCTATGTCCTGGTGAGAGAGCGTCTCCTGCTCAGGATTCGGGTCCATCGGCTGGACGCGTTCACGATCGCCCATGTCGGCTCCGTGGCGGAGACACCCGAGGTCGACCTCGGAACCGGGCGAGCGGTGTGACCCGGACTTCCCCGTACCGGGAGGAGGGGATCTCGCCCACGGGAGTCCCCAACGTTTTTCCGTACAAGTGTTCTTGACAGGTAGCGGGCCCTGTGAAAACGTCATGGGCGCTTGCGATACCTGGGCTTCCTCATGTCAAGAACTCGGGGAGATGTCATGCCGCCACTGGAAGTATCCGGATTAGATGTTTCCGCGCGGGTCCGGGCTCGCGATATCCAAATGGCAGGCGTCGCGGACGTACGCCGCCATGTGCTGATGATTTCCGGTGCGATCGACACCGTGGACCACGATGTCTCCGTCTGCGTCAATCTCCCCGAGCCCGGCCGCTGGCAGGTCATCAAATCCGAGACCAATCTGACCGACCGGACCTGGCTGGCCATGCAGGCCGTCACGGACGAGGACTCGGTCTTCCTCGGCGACGCCGACACCCTGGTCATGTCGCGGCAGTTCACCAAGTCGTTCATCACGCCCGACCAGCGTCGGCTCACCTTCCACGGCGGCGAGGTGCGCCCGGGTGAGGCCGTGGTGAAGATGTACTCCCTGGAGACCACCAGCCGGAGACCGACATACGCGTACGCGCGGTACAGCGCCCCGGCCACCGACAGCCCGGAGGAGACCGCGCGGACCCTCGAACGGCTGGTCGCCGAGGGGCTGCCCCAGCGACCGGTCATCGAGGTCATCGTCCCCGTGACGGTCATCGGGTGATCACCTTCGTTCCCGAGCCCCATCTGCTCGACTCCCCCCGGGGACGTTCCTGGCCGCCCGCGCCCGACCCGGCCCCGCCGCACGGCCCGCCACCGGACCGGGCCGACGTGGTCATCGTCGGCGCCGGGCCCGCCGGGCTCGCGGTCGCCTCGGCCCTGTGGCACCTCGGGGTGCGTGACCTCGTCCTGCTCGACCGCGGTGGCCGCCCCTGCGGGCGGTTCTTCGACCGCGTCGACGTCCTGCGCCAGCGCGTACTGCGCTCACCCTACGAACACCACCCCGGCGTCGAGGGCTACCGCGACTGCGAGCTGCTGGACTTCGCCCGGCTCCACTGGTCCTGGCTGACTCCCGTGGAGCGCCGCGAGATCAGGATGGCGCAGGCGGGACACCGGTCGGTGGTACCGGTCGATGTCTTCGAGGCGTACTGCCGCCATATCGCCACCCTGCACCAGGTGGACGGGCGCACCTGGCGGGCCACCGTACGCGAGGTACGGCCGTCCGCCGACGCGGTGACCGTACGCGGTGACGGGTTCGCCGTCACCGCGCGCTCCACCGTGCTGTGTCTGGGCGAGGAGCGCACGGCGGCACCCGGCTCCTGGTGGCACGGCGAGATGGCGCCACCAGGCGTGAGCCACTGGGACGAGCCGGTGCCCTCCGGCCCGGAGCGGCTCATCGTCATCGGCGCCGGGCTGAGCGCGGCCCACCTGATCGCGAACGCGCTCGGCGACGGCCGACGGGTGCACTGGGTCGTGCGCGCCCCGCGGGAGCGCTACCAGTGCGCCGATGTGAACGCCTCGTTCTTCCGGGCCGAGGGCCGGGCCCGCTTCGACGGGACCGGCTGGGACGAGCGGCTGACGCTGATGGGCCGCCACCGCAGGGCGTCGGTGATGTTCGAGTTCCGCCCGCTGCTGCGCCGCGCGGAGGCCGAGGGGCGGCTGACGGTCCACCGTGGCCGCGCCGTCACCGGGATCGCGCCCGGCCGGACCGGCGGCTCCGTCGTCCGGCTCGCGGACGGCCCCGATGTGGTCGGCGACCACACCGTACTGGCGCTGGGCACCACCGTCTCCATCGGTGACGGGCTGCTGCCGGGCGCCCTGACCGGGGCCCGCGACGGCTGGCCCGATCTCGACCCGCGCACCCTGGCCTACCGCCGGGCGCCCCGGCTGTTCGCGGTGGGCGCGGCGGCGGGCATGGTGCTGGGCCCGGCCGCCCGGAACATCGACGGCCACCGGGTGGCCACGGCCCGGGTCGCCACGGCGGTGGCCGCCGCTCTCGCCGGGGTCACCGCGCCCCTTCCCGCCGAGGCGGGGGCCGGGGCCAGGGCGGGAGAGCAGGTGGCCGCCCATGTCTGACGATCCGTACGACACCCGGTTCGCCCTGATCCCCGTCGACGGTCCCCCGCTCACCGAGACAGGGGTGATGCTGATGGGGCTGGACGCCGAACGGCTGCTGGCCGGGCTGGGCCTGGCGGCGCTGGGGGACGACCCGGCGCGGGTGGCGCTGGCGGTGGACCGGATCCGCCATGGCGCCCCGGCGGCGCCCTCCTTCGACAGCTTGGTGGAGTCGGGCGCGCGGCACTGGCGTTCCGTCCGCCCGGCGCTGACGGCGGCCGCCGGGTCCACCCCCGTACCCGTACCGCCGCGCGCGGCGTGGCAGCAGACCGTACGCCTGCTCTCCGCCGGACATCTCGGCGAGCCGGGCCCCGCGACGATCGCCCACCTGGCGGCGTGCTGGCTGCGGCGCGAGGAGATCGACCAGCGCGCGGAACGAACGGCGCCGGAGGCGGCCCGGGGCTGAGCCGAGCACGCCGCCTGGGCGCGCTCGTTCCCCACCGTAGGGAGCCGTGCCCACCACCGTGGGCGGGGCCGGAACGTCACGAGGAAGTCCTCTCGGGTCAGGCCGGACCGGCCTGACCCATCAGCGGCGAACTAGGCTGACCGCCATGACGATCATCGAGGTGCCCGGGGACTGGCCCACCGACGAGGCCGGGGCGCGGGCGGTCCAGGACGCCCTGCGCGCCCGGGTGGTGCTGGACGAGCCCGGTCCGCTCCCCGGAACGGGCGTGGTGACCGGGGTGGATGTGGCCTACGACGACGAACGCGGCCTGGTCGCGGCCGCCGCCGTGGTCCTGGACGCCACCAACCTCGCCGTCGTCGAGGAGACCACGGCCGTCGGCTGGGTCGCCTTCCCCTACGTCCCCGGACTGCTGGCCTTCCGTGAACTCCCGGCGGTGCTGGCCGCCCTCCGCGCCCTGCGGACCGGCCCGGGGCTCGTCGTCTGCGACGGCTACGGACGGGCGCACCCCCGCCGCTTCGGGCTCGCCAGCCATCTCGGGGTGGTCACCGGACTGCCCGCGCTCGGGGTCGCGAAGAACCCGTTCGTCCACGCCCATGACGGGCTCGGGCCCCAGCGGGGGCAGACGGCCGCCCTGCTCGCCGACGACGGCGAGGAACTGGGACGGGCCCTGCGCACCCAGCCGGGCGTCAAACCCGTCTATGTCTCGGCCGGTCACCGGATCTCGCTCGACAACGCCTGCGCGCACACCCTGGCCCTGGCCCCGCGCTACCGGCTGCCCGAGACCACCCGCCGCGCGGACGCGCTGTGCCGCCGGGCCCTGCGGGAGGTCGCGGAGCGGGCGTGACAAGCTGCTCTCCATGATCGCGATATCTCCGGCCGAGCCGACCCGCGCCGCCCTGACACGAGAGCGACCTCACCGGCTTCGCCACGGCGGTACGGGAGTTCCTCGGCTCGCTGCCGCCCGAGGCGCGCTGAGCGACGCCCCGGGGCGGGGGGCGTCCACCTGGTGACAGGTCCGGTCCGTCGGCGCGGGCGGCTCACCGTCCGGGACCTCAGCGGGCGGTGGGAGCACCGGTCGAACCCGGCGCCGGTCCCGTCCCTGACCGGCACCCCGGCGCGGTGCGTGTCCTGCGGTCGGCGGACACGCGCCGTCCCTGGAGGAAGGACTCCTCCAGGGACGGACCGTTCACCGACCGCGGGAGACGACCGGGGCGTCGGCCGGGGAACCGGTCAGGGTGCCGGTCAGGGCATCGACCGTGGGGGACCGGCCGGGGGGCCGGTCAGGGCATCGGTCAGAACAGCAGGTTGTACTTCTGCCAGCCGGTGCGGATCTTCACCCGGACCCCGTACGGCTTCGCCGCGACACCCGTGCCCTGGTAGTACCAGATCACGCCCGCCGCGTCCCGGGCCACCAGATCCGCCTTGCCGTCGGAGTTCAGGTCACCGGGAGCCACGATCGAGTTGTAGATCTGCCAGCTGGTGCCGACCTGGGTCCGGCCGCCGAACGGCTTCGCCGCCACGCCCGTGCCCGCGAACAGCCACTGCTTGCCCGCCGTGTCCCGGGTCACCAGGTCGGCCTTGCCGTCACCGGTCACATCCGTGCCGCCGACCAGCGAGTTGTAGCCGCTCCAGCCCCCGCCGATGTTCACCCTGGTGCCGAAGGGCGCCGAGGTCTTGCCCGTGCCCGGGTACAGCCACAGGTTGCCCCGGGTGTCCCGCGCCAGCAGGTCCGCCTTCTTGTCCCCGGTCAGATCGGAGGCGCCGGTGAGGTAGTTGAAGGCGTTCCAGCCGCCGCCGATCCGCACCCGGTCCTTGTAGATGCCGCCGTCACCGGACGTCCGGTAGAGCCACAGCACACCGCTCTTGTCCCGGGCCACCGCACCCGGACCGGTGCTCTGCACGGTCACCGGTCCAAGCCGGGTCAGGGCCGAGTACTGGTTCCAGTCGAGGCTGTAGCCGACCGGCTCCACCGAGCCGAACGGCTTCGAGCCCTTGCCCGTGCCCTGGTAGTCGTACAGGTCGCCGTCCGTGCCACGGCCGACGACACGGAAGCGCTCGGTCACCGGGATCGGGCTGTCGACCGCGAAGTTCGACGCCTTCTCCGGGTTGCCGGTGCCGAACTCGTACACCTCGTACACCGCGGTGCTCCGCAGCCGCCACGCGGGCGTCTTCGTGCTGGCCTTCACCTGGTAGGTGAGGGTGTAGTCACCGGGCTCGGGGATGTCACACCAGATCTCACCGCCGTAACCGATCTCGCCGATGGAGTGATCGCACGCGGCACCGGCGGCCTCGGCGCCCGTGACAGTGACCTTCAGTTCGCCCTCGTCCCACGGGCGGAAGCCCGGTGCCTTGGTCAGGCCAAGCCACAGCCGTCCCTTGTCGACCGCGCGCAGTGTGGCCGTGTGCCGGACCGAGCCGCCGGCCGGCAGGGTCGGCGTCGACAGCGCCATGGAGTTCCCCGCGACGTGCGCCTTGGTCCGCGCCATGACCGTGGCGTGCGCCCGGCGCGGGCCGATCTCCTGCGAACCCGCGGTCTGCGCCTCCTTGATGCCCGCGGTGATGCTCTTTCCGCGCGGCACGTAGACCAGGCTGTAGTACGCCTTCGTGCCGTTCGCCGCGGTGCTCGTCGCCGAAACCTCGGGCCCCGGACCGTCCCACCCCTTGATCGTGCACAGGAACACCCCGCTGATCCCGGCCTTCGGCTTGCAGCCGTCCGTCGGGTCCAGCTTCAGCCCGGACGGCAGCCCGCCTCCGGTCCAGTCCGGGTCCGTCAGCGGCTTCTTGCTCAGCGCGTAGATATACGTGCCGTCCGCCTGCCCGTCGTCCTGGCCCCCGGTGCCGGGCGGGGACAGCCGGACCCAGCCCTCGCCCGGCATCAGGATCTTGTCCTTGACCGGGTCGAAGTAGAACGTCGGGTCCGCGGCCGCCATGGCCGTTCCCGTCCCCACGACACCCCCGGTGACCAGCAACGCGGCTGCGACACCCGTACCCACAAGTCTTCGCACAACTACCCCCCACTACATGAGTTGACCGGCGGACGCTAACACGCCCCGCACCTGACAAGCACCATCAGCCCCCTGAGTCACACGTGGGCTCTCATGGACTCCGGTTTCCGACCGTGCCACGGCCCCCGGCGGACGGACCGGAGCGCGGACGGACCGGAACGCGGGCGGACCGGAACGCGGGCGGATCCTCAACCCGAGGACGCGGTCCGCACCAGCCGCAGTTGCCCCAGCTCCGCCACGTTCTTCATGAGTTCGGCGTTCGCCCAGGCCAGGAAGTGGGCGACGGTGTGCCCGGAGCCATCGGGCCAGGGAAAGGGTGGCGCGGCCGCGTCGAGGTCGGCGTCGGCGAGTCCGTCGGACGCGCTCCGCCAGTCGTCGCGCAGTTCCCTCAGCCAGGCGACGGCCTCCCGCTCCCCCGGCCACCGGACATCGTCGCGCTCCCGGGGGGTGTCGCCCCGCAGATGGTCGGTGGCGACGCCCAGCCACCAGCCCAGGTGCCAGCTCACCCAGCCGATGGTGGGGACGGGGACCGGGTCGGGCTCGGTGTCGGCCCAGTCCGGCACCCAGCGGCCCGAGGGGTCCTGGCGCAGGGTCCAGCAGAGCGGGGCGGGCTCCCAGAGGAAGTCCTCCGGGGTCAGCCGTTCCAGGTGGTACTCGCAGAGCGACCAGGTCAGTTCGGCCTGCCAGCGCAGCAGTTCATGTCGTTCGGCGGTCATGGGGTCACCCTGGCATGGGCGGAGGCCGGACCAGAAAGGGTTATCCACGGTCAGGGGCCTGGCGCGGAGGGCCCGGTCCGGACGGCTCAGGGACGCGTCTCACCCAGTCGACTCAGGGGAGTCGCCTCACCCGGCCGACGCAGGAGACGCGCCGCTCCCGGCCGACGCAGGAGACGCGTCTCACCCAGTCGGCTCAGGGGACTCGTCTCACCCGGCCGACCCGGTGGACCGGGCGGCGAAGCCTCCGGCGGCGGCCGCCAGTGCGGTACTGGCGGCGGCCTGGTCCGGCAGTCCCGGATCGGCGGGCAGCCGCAGCAGCACCGTCTGGTGGTAGAGGGGCGCGGTGGCGGCGACGAGGAGACGGCGCGCGTCGGTGTCCGGGGGGATCTCGCCGCGCTGGACGGCACGGGTGACGACGATCTCGCACCGGGCGTACCGGGCGTCCCAGAAGTCCCGCAGCGCGCGGGCCGCCTCCTCGGAACGGAACGAGGCCGCGATCAGAGCGCTGGTGATCGGCGGCCCCGTGGTCAGGGCGGTGTGGATCTCGTGGTTGAGCGCCGCCAGGTCCCCCTGGAGCGAACCGGTGTCCGCCGGACGCCAGCCGTCGTCGCGGGCGGCGTCGAGCACATCGGCCAGCAGTCCGCCGACATCCCGCCAGCGCCGGTACACGGTGGTGCGGTGCACACCCGCGCGGGCCGCGACGGCGTCCACCGTGAGCCCGTCATAGCCCTCCTCCACGAGGAGGGTGCTCACCGCGTCGAGCACCAGGGCGCGGTTGCGGGCGGTCCGGCCGCCAGGGCGGTGACGGACCGGCTGGGCCTCCTCCGGCCGCGCCGGATCAGCTGCGGCGTCTGATGCCGCAGAGATTCTCGGGGTTGTAGGGATTTCTGAGGAACCAGTTGCGCGACGGGGCAGGGTCATGCCACCATCTTAACGCAACTACTGTCGCACTAAGGAGTCGCCGATGTTCTTCCGAAGCGTTCCCCCGGTCTCGCGGTCCCTGCCGCCCGCCCCGTCCTCGAATGCTTTGGAGTGCCCCTATGCCTACGCAGATCACCGTTCGCGACGTCAGCAAGTCCCTCGGCGGCAGGCTCGTCCTCGACTCGGTGAGCTGTGCGCTCACCGCGGGTGAGCGCACCGGAATCGTCGGTGAGAACGGCTCCGGCAAGACCACGCTGCTGCGTCTGCTCGCCGGAACGGTCCGCCCGGACCAGGGCGAGGTCATCGTCCAGGCCGACGGCGGCATCGGCTGTCTCGCCCAGGAGGAGCTGCTCCCCGCCACCGCCACCGTGCGCGAGGTCATCGACCGCGCCCTGAGCGAACTGCGCGCGATCGAGCGCCGGATGCGGCTGCTGGAGGCCGGGATGGGCGACGGCGACGCGAGCGCCTCCGTCCTCGACGAGTACGGCCGGCTCCTGACGGTCTACGAACTCCGCGGCGGCTACGAGGCGGACGCCCGCGTGGAGCGCGCCCTCGACGGGCTCGGCCTGGGCGGGCTGGACCACGAGCGGACCGTGGGCGGCCTCTCCGGCGGGCAGCGGGTCCGGCTGCGGCTCGCGGCCGTCCTCGCCGCCGCTCCCGAGGTCCTGTTGCTGGACGAGCCGACCAACCACCTCGACGCGTCCGCCCTCGACTGGCTGGAGGACCATCTGCGCACCCGCCGGGGCACCACCGTGGCCGTCTGTCATGACCGGGTCTTCCTGGAGCGGGTCGCCACGAGCCTGCTGGAGGTCGACGCCGACCGCCGTACCGTCGTGCGGTACGGGAACGGCTACGGCGGCTATCTCGCCGAGAAGGAGGCGTCCCGCGCGCGCTGGGTCCAGGAGCACGCCCAGTGGCAGGCAGACGTGGACCGCTTCCGGGAGGCCGCCGCGACCACCGCGCGCCGGGTCGCGCCCGGCCGGGCCATGAAGGACGGCAACAAGATGGCGTACGACCGCGCGGCGGGCCGGGTACAGCAGTCGCTGGCCAGCCGGGTGCGTCAGGCCGAGGAACGGCTGGGCCGACTGCTCGACCGCCCGGTCCCGCCACCGCCGGAGCCGCTGCGCTTCACCCCTCCCCCGCGCTCCGGCGGGGACGGGGACGGGACGCGCGGCACCGTGCTCGACGCCGTCGGCGTCACCGTCGGCGGTCGGCTGGACCGGCTGGACCTGCGGGTCACGGCGGGCGAACGGCTGCTGGTCTCGGGCCCCAACGGCGCGGGCAAGAGCACCCTGCTGCGGGTTCTGGCCGGGGAACTCGCCCCCGACCAGGGCGAGGTCACCCGGCGGGGCCGGATCGGCTACCTCCCGCAGGAGCCCGCGTGCGAACGGCCCGGTGACACCGTGCTCGACGCCTTCGCCCGGGGCCGGTCCGGTCTGCCCGACGACCACACCGAGACGCTGCTCTCCCTCGGCCTGTTCCACCGCGAGCAGCTCAGTACGCCGGTCGGACGGCTCTCCACCGGGCAGCGCCAGCGGCTCGCCCTGGCCCGGCTGCTCAGCCGGTCCTGGGACGTGCTGCTGCTGGACGAACCCACCAACCACCTCTCCCCCGCGCTGATCGAGGACGTGGAGGAGGCCCTGGCCCGGTACACGGGAGCGGTCGTGCTGGTCAGTCATGACCGGCGGCTGCGCCGACGCTGGCAGGGCGGGCGGCTCGCGCTCGCGCCCCGGACAGCCGTCAGGCCCCTGGCCGCCGTGGCCGCCTGACACCTCCCTCGTCCGTACCACGAAGGCCCGCACCAGCAGAGGCGGGTACGCCCATGCCCGCCATAGCCGTACCGCCACGGGCCGACGCCCGCACGGCGCACCCAACCGAACGAAGGGTCCTCCTTGCCCCACCGCACCCCCACGACCCGTGTGATCCCCGTCCCCGGCTCCGCGTCAGGCCCGTACGCCATCACCAACGGACCCGATGGCGCCCTCTGGTTCACCCTCGTCCACTCCGGCGAGATCGCCCGGCTCTCCCCCGACGGCCGACTCGACCGGTATCCGCTGGACTCCGGCTCCTGCGGCCCGTCGGTGATCACGCCCGGACCGGACGGCGCGCTCTGGTTCTCCCGGCTCCACGACCACGCCATCGGCCGGATCGACGCGGACGGCCGCGCCGTCTCGTACCCCGTCCCCACCGGGGGCGCCGGTCCCTACGGCATCGCCTCCGGGCCTGATGGGGCGCTCTGGTTCACCGAGCTGCACACGGACCGCGTCGGCCGGATCACCGTCGACGGCGCCTTCACCGAGTACCGGCTGCCGGTTGAGGGCGGCTTCCCCTCCTTCATCGCCGCGGGACCCGATGACGCGCTCTGGTTCACCCTGCACAAGGAGAACGCGATCGGCCGGATCGGCCTCGACGGGGACATCGCTCTCCATCCCCTGCCCACCCCGGGCGCCGGTCCGGTGGGCATCTGCCGGGGCGTGGACGACGCCCTGTGGTTCGTGGAGATCAACGCCGGGCGGATCGGCCGGATCGAGCCCGGCGGGCGGATCGAGGAGTTCCCGCTCCCGGACCCCGACTGCCGGCCGCACGCGATCGTCCCCGATCCCGCGCGCGGTGTCTGCTGGTTCTCCGAGTGGGGCGCGGGCCGGATCGGCTCCCTCACCCCCGGCGGACGGATCGAGGAGTACGCGCTGCCGGACGCGCCCACCGCCGACCCCCACGGCCTGGCGGTCGGACCCGACGGCGCCCTGTATGTCGCGGTGGAGTCGGCGGGGATCATCCGCGTGGAGTTCTGATTCCCGTCGTACGGAACCGGCCCCACGGTGGGGCCGGTTCGCCCGCGTTCACCCCGTCACGAGTTCCTTGCCGTACCAGACCTCCATATACGGGCCCGTGCGGTACGGCGGGATCTCGCGGTAACCGCGCCGTACGTACAGGGCACGGGCCTCGACCAGATCGAGCCGGGTGTTGAGCACCATCCTCAGGGCTCCCAGGGCGCGGGCCCGCCGCTCCAGCTCGGCCAGCAGGGCGGCCGCTCCCCCGGTGCCACGGTGGGCGGGGCGCACATAGACCCGGGTCAGTTCGGCCCGCCCGCCGTCCAGCATCAGCACCCCGCCGCAGGCGGCGGCCGTGGAACCGTGGCGGCCGACGACGAACTCGCCCGTGGGCGGCGCGAGCAGCTCGGCCCCGTCGCCGGTCAGCCCCTGGTCGACCTCCGCACGGGTCGCGGGCCGCCGCCAGTAACGGCTCGCCACCTCCTCGTAGTAGTCACGGCGCAGCGCGGTCGCGTCGGGTGAGTCAGGGGGCTCGGGGGCCATGGTCCAGTGCGGCATGGCCCAGCTATAGCCCAGGGGACGGAGCGGGGGACAGCGGATTTCTCCGGGCGCGGGCGGCTCGGCGCGCAGGGCACGGACCGCCTTGGGCAGGCGGTGGTCCGCGGCCGTACCGAGTCCGGTCCCGTCCCCGGGTCCGAGGGCACCCCGGGCGACCTGGTGACCCCGGTGCCCGTACGCGGCGTGGAGCGGCTCCACGCGCCCGCGTTCAGCCGGGGGCGGACAGCGCCGGAGCGGACTCCGCCCGTCGGCCGTGATGGCTCCCGCCGGAGCCAGTCGGCTGCGGGAGCCGGGTCCGCCCGGGGC
>NZ_JBHVHF010000126.1:0-21541 GCF_042800315.1 Streptomyces sp. NPDC057638 | reverse complement strand
CTCTCTCCGGGGGCCGCATCGCTGAGGGCCGGACCGCCGAGGACAGGGCTGCCGGAGTGCCGGGGCCGCCCGTGGCGCGGAGTGGGGCGTGGCTCAGAAGGGGAACCGCGAGCGGCCGTGCTGGACCGAGATCCACTTCTGGGTGGTGAACGCCTCGATCATCGACTCACCGTTCAGCCGGCCACTGCCCGAGTGCTTCTCGCCCCCGAAGGGCACGATCGGCTCGTCATGGACGGTGCTGTCGTTGATGTGGATCATGCCGGTGTTCACCCGCTTCGCCAGGGTCACCCCGCGCTCGATATCGGCGGTGTGGACGGCTCCGCTCAGCCCGTACGGGGTGTCGTTCGCGATCCGTACCGCCTCGTCGTCGCCGTCGAAGGGGATGATCAGCGCCACCGGGCCGAAGATCTCCTGGCCCAGCACCGGTGAGTCGGTCGCGATCCCGGTGAGCACGGAGGGCTCGACCAGATTGCCGACCGCCCCGCCACGCAGCAGAGCCGTGGCGCCCGCCGCCACCGTCTGCTCCACCAGCGTGGTGACCGCGTCGGCCTGACGGGCGTTGATCAGCGGGCCGATATGGGTGGCCGGGTCGGCGGGATCGCCCACCTTGAGCGAGCGCACCTTGGCGACGAACTTCTCCGTGAACTCCCGCTCCACCGAGCGGTCGACCAGCACCCGGTTCGCGGCCATACAGACCTGGCCCTGGTGGACATAGCGGCTGAAGACGGCGGCGTCGACCGCGTAGTCGATGTCGGCGTCATCGAGGACGATCAGCGCGCTGTTCCCACCGAGTTCCAGAATGGCGCGTTTGAAATTGGCGGCGCAGACCATGGCGACATGCTGACCGACCTTGTCGGAGCCGGTGAACGAAATGGCCTTGGGCACCGGGTGCTCGATCAGCGCGTCGCCGATCTCCGCTATATCGGTGATGACGACATTCAGCAGGCCCGGCGGCAGCCCGGCGTCCTCGAAGACCTTGCCGACCAGGGATCCGCCGCAGATAGGGGTGTTCTGGTGCGGCTTGAGGACCACAGCGTTGCCGAGCGCGAGCGAGGGTGCGACGGACTTGATCGACAGCAGGAAGGGGAAGTTGAACGGGCTGATCACGCCGACGACCCCGACGGGCAGCCGGTAGACGCGGTTCTCCTTGCCGTCGATCGGCGAGGGGAGGATCCGGCCCTCGGGCCGCAGCGACAGCTGGATGGCCTCGCGCAGGAACTCCTTGGCGAGATGGAGCTCGAAACCGGCCTTGATGTAGGTGCCGCCGAGCTCCGCGATGATCGCCTCGGTGATCTCGGCTTCCCGCTCCTCGATGATCCTCAGCGCGTTCTCGAAGACCGCGCGCCGGGTATAGGGGCTGGTCTCGCCCCAGGCCACCTGCGCGCGCTCCGCCGCCCGGTACGCCTGGTCCACCTCGCTGGCCGACGCGATGGTGATCGAGGCGAGCTTCTCCCCGTTGTACGGGTTGAAATCGATGATGTCCCAGGAACCGGTCCCGGGCCTCCACTCGCCATCGATGTACTGGTTGGCCAGCTCGGTGAACAAGGACATAAGAACCGATTCCTTACCCGTCGCAACCTCGCAAACGCACTTCCTGATACCACGTCACTATACGTAAGAGTCAGCTCAGTTGGAGTAGACCACGCAGAACATTCCGGCTCTCGTCGGGGTCCGGACTCTCGTCCTGAAGACGGGTCATCACCCGCTCGTACTGCGCGACCTCCTCGCGCTTATCGAGGTAGAGCGCGCTGGTGAGCTGCTCCAGATAGACGATGTCGGAGAGGTCCGACTCGGGGAACCGCAGCATGGTGAAGGAGCCGCTCTCCGCCGCGTGGCCGCCATAGCTGAACGGCATGATCTGGAGTGTCACGTTCGGCTGCTCGGAGATCTCGATCAGATGCCGCAACTGGGCCCGCATGACCTCCCGGTCACCGTACGGACGGCGGAGCGCGGCCTCATCGAGGATCGCGTGGAGCTTCGGGGAGCGCTCGGAGACCAGCACCTTCTGCCGTTCGAGCCGCAGCGCCACACGCCGGTCGATCTCGGCGGTGGGCGCGCCCTGCATGCCCCGCGCGACGACGGCATGGGCGTAGGACTCGGTCTGGAGCAGACCATGGACGAACTGGACCTCATAGAGGCGGATATGGGAGGCCGCCGCCTCCAGTCCCACATATGTCTGGAACCAGCCGGGCAGGACATCCGAGTAACTGTGCCACCAGCCAGCGACGTTGGCCTCCTTGGCGAGCCCGAGCAGGGCGCCGCGCTCGCCCTCGTCGATGACTCCGTAGAGCGTGAGCAGGTCTTCGACGTCTCTCGCCTTGAAGCTCACCCGGCCCAACTCCATACGGCTGATCTTTGACTCCGATGCGCGGATCGAGTAGCCAGCCGCCTCACGGGTGATGCCGCGCGACTCACGCAGTCTCCTGAGCTGTGAGCCCAACAGGATGCGCCGCACCACGGAACCGCCACTCGGTCCAGAGGCCCACGACTCGCCAGCGGTCACGACTCCAACCCTCCCCATTCCTCGTCGTCCTCGTCGCCCTCGTTGTCCATCCGTACCGGTCCTCCACAGCCTGCGGCACCCCCCGCACTCCAAGTGCGGGATTCTGCCACCAAAACACTTCAGCGCGTACTCGTCCAGTTACGGAAATGGGAAGCGCTTGGGAAGACCATGGACAACTCGCAAGGAAGATATGACCTGTAATCACCCTTCTCCCGGGCATGACGGGCACGTGCACGTGCATCTGCCCTTGCATCTGCCTGACGCATTCGGAACCATGGTTCGTACCGCACCTGCGTACTCGTTCGTGTTGTAACGCCACAGCCGCGAAACCCGGGAGTGCCTCGCATGGGGACGAATGGATCAACCATGCTCAAGCCGTTACGGCAGGGGCCTCCTCCGACCGATCCGGCGCGAGTCTCCAGCTCCGCGTCCTGCTCACTCGCCGCCCGCCACGAAGCCGTGCGCGGCGCGCGCCGCTTCACCCGGTCGACCCTGACCGACTGGGAGCTGGACGAACGCTTCGACGACATCGCCCTGGTCGTCTCCGAACTGGTCACCAACGCACTGCGGCACGCCCTGCCCGCCGAACCCCCGCTGGACTACCAGGATCCGCCGATACGGCTACACCTGATGTGCTGGCCGGGGCGACTGGTATGCGCGGTACGCGACCCCAGCCCCAGCAGCCCGGGGAGCTTCTTCGCCGCACTCGCCGGAGAGGACGCCCGCGCCTTCCCCGACCCCGGACGCGGAACGGCCGAATCCGGCCGTGGGCTCTTACTGGTCGACTCCTTCAGCGACAACTGGGGCTGGTACCCCCTCGCCGGAGCCCTGCACGGCAAGGTCGTGTGGGCCCTCTTCCGGCTCGGCTGAACGGACACGGAGACCGGACCCTCAAAGACCGGGAAGCGGGCCCGGCTTCGGGGGGCGGGCCCGCTTTCCTTATTTTTTTGCGGTTCGTTCGCCTCCGGGGCGCTGGAGTCGAGATTTTCGTGTCCGACGTGCTCGATCGCTCGTTCCTCACGATCTCCGCGCGACGGCCACGACAACTCGACGCGCCCCTTTGGCTCAGAACCGACCTCGGGTAGGTCGAGTCCTCACACGGAGCTACTCACCGGCAGAGCCACCGTGAGCGAATCCGGTGGTGGAGCTCCCACGGGAGAAACCCAGGGGCGGGCGCCCATCGAAAGATCGACAACGAGTCACGGTCACACGGACAGGTACCGACGCAGCCGGGGGGCAGGGGGCACGTTCGGGGGGTGCAGGGTCGCCCCCGCAGGGAGGGGCGGGACAACCCGGCCTCACGCAACAGGAACGCCTCATCCGCCGCTCCCGAGGAGGTGAGCCCGGAGGCCACCGAACCCCGCACACAGAACACAGCGGAAGCGACAAACACCGCACCCGCAGACCGCGCACAACGGGCACACAGACCCCACCCGGCCGCACCGCCCGCACACGGCACACGACGACGGCGGTGGCCAACCGCCGGACACGGGCCACACCCGGCCGCACGGGCGGCGCCGGTCCAGTCGCAGCCGCCCGCATCAGGATCAGGGACCTGTCGAATCCGGCACCCGGGGCGCCGGAATCGGACAGGGAGCAGGGGGAACCGCGTCGGGCTCCGCCGCGCGAGGGGTGTCAGTTACCCGCTATCAGATGGTCGAACTCGCCATCCTTGACGCCCAGGATCATCGCCTCGATCTCGGCGGGGGTATAGACGAGCGCCGGCCCCTCCGGGTGCCGTGAATTACGCATCGCCACATTCCCGCCAGGCAACTTGGCGAACTCCACACAGGCGCCCTGCGAGTTGCTGTGCCTGCTCTTCTGCCAGGCGACCCCCTGGAGCTCTGTGGCCGCCATGCCGTTGTACGCGTGGTGCACGAGTCGCTCCTGGGGTACAAGGTGCATGTATCAACTGTGCGGATCATAGCCGTGATTCACGTGCGAATGCATGAGCGTTAGCACGGGCAGATGCACGTGCACGAGGGGTATTCCCACGGTTACAGCTTTGACGCCTTTACAGCGTCCAGGAGTCGGTCAATTGCCCACTCCTGGCGCCATTCCCAGCCATGTCGGCACCCACCGACGCTCTCCCTCCGCCACCCCGGTCGAGGGCGGCGGGCCACCCTCGCTCCGCGGGGACGCGGGAGAAGCGGCGCACCCGGACGGGCACCGTATGCAGGAAGACGCACGGCGACCCTCGAAGGATCCCGATCCGAACAATCGATCGACTACCTTCCGCTTGCAGTGCTCCGCATGGGGAGTTCCCGCGCACCGGGCACCTCTGACGAGGTCATACGCCGCACCTGATTCTCCCTCACCTTCAGCACCGGAGCCGCGCACTTCCCGCCGCGCCGTGAGGGCGGCGCGCGCATCGGCGGCGCGTCACCGGTACCGCGTCCGCTGGCGGCGCGTTCACCGGTCGCTCGGCTCCAGGAAGGCGTCGAAGGTGCGCGGGAGGCGCTTCCAGGCGGCGCGGCCCGCCGCGTACTCCGCCTCCGTGAGGAGACAGGAGTCGAGCAGTCGCTCCAGGGCGGCGCGGTCGAGCGCCGGGGAGGTGAAGGCCAGCACCTGGCAGCGGTCGCCCACGTCCCGGCGCCAGTCGAGGGTGGCGGCGGCGCGGCGCTCGGGCGTCAGCCCGTCCCAGGCGGTCTCGGGGAGCGCGGCGAGCCAGGGGCCCGCGTTCTCCAGGCAGAGGGTGCCGCCCGCCGCGTCCCACGAGAGCAGCGCGTCGGGGCGGTCCGCCAGCCAGAACCTGCCACGGCTGCGCACGGCCGCGCGGGCCAGCGCGCCAAGTGCCTCGTAGAGGCGACCGGGATGGAAGGGGCGCCTGCGGCGCCAGACGAGGGTGCCCACGCCCCGGCGGTCGGCGTTCCAGGGGAGCCGGGCGGTGGCGGGGTGCTGCGCGGCGGCGGCCGCGGCGGGGTCGGCGTGGCCGGACAGGACACGCGCCCAGTCCTCCGTGTCCTGGGGAACCCGGCGCGCGGTGGGGTGAAGTTGGCCGAGAAGCTCCCGGTCGCGCTCGCTCACCGCCGGGTCCTCCCGTACGGACAGGATGTCCGCGTACTCCATCTGGCGGGCCCAGGTGTCGGCGACGGTACGGCGGTCGTGGGTGGAGGCCGCGAGCCGGGCGTCCTTCAGGTCGTCTCCATTGCCGAGGCAGGACAGGACGCGCGTGGGATCCACGGCGGTGACGACGGGGGTCAGCGTGAGCGCCGCGCCGCCGTGGCGGGCGATCGTCTCGGCGACGGCCCGGGGTTCGACGGAGTCCCACAGTTCGACCACGGCGTGTCGCGCGGTCCGTGCCCGTGCCAGCGCCCTCAACTCCGCTACCAGACCGTCCCGGAGGGCACAGCAGGCGCAGTCGTCCGCCAGGGCGACCTCACCCCAGTCCCGGACGCCCAGCGCGTCGCGCACGGTACGGACGGCCGTACCGCCCCGGACGGCGGCCGACAGGTCGTGGTGGAGCGCGACACTTCCGGGCACGGTGGCGAGGAGCCGCTCGACCGTGGCGGCTCGGGCCTCGGTGTGCAGCCCGGCGACGATGGTGATGCGCAGCGGCTCCGGGGGCGGGGCGGCGGGGAATCCGGGCGTCATGTCGGCCAGTGTATGGAAATGGTTTCCATTAACAAGGATCGTCAGGGGAGATGTCCGCCCTGATGGGAGCACACGCCCCGGGGCCCACGCCCCCTTCCTTCCGGCCCGCGCCCTGGCAACGCGCGGCGAAGGGCCCGCGCGTACCGGTTCAGCGGGTGCGCCGGGCGGGGGCCAGGGCGTCGGCGAGTTCGTCCAGGGCCTCGCGCAGCAGGGTGGTGCCGCTGGTCAGCACCGGGTGATCGCCCTCCCAGACGTCGAGCGCCCCGCATACGCGCTCCCATTGCAGCGGTTTACGCTCGCGCACCGCCCTGGCCGCGCGTTCGGTGTCCTGGCGCAGCGCGTCGGCGAGAACGGCCGCCTCGGGAACCGGGTTGATGCCGTGGACGGGCAGATGCGCCTCCAGGAGCATCGCGCTGCGGCCCATCTGAGAGAGGGCGTGCTCGGCCCCATCGGCGGCGGAACGGGTGAGCCCGCGATGGCGCACCGGCTCATGGAGGGACCGCTCATGCGCCTCCTGCCAGGCGATCCGCGCGTCGCGCGCCGCCAGGAGCGCGCCGCGGATGGCCTGGCGGGAGGGGTCGGCCAGCGGATCCGCGTAGTGGTCGACGACGGCGGCGGCGTACCGTCCGTCCGCGACCAGCCAGTCGGCGAGCCGGGAGCGCAGCCGGGGCGTCTCCCAGGCCGGGTAGATCGCGTACGCCACCATGGCGATCAGCCCGCCGAGCAGGGTCAGCAGAATGCGTTCGCGTACGGTCTGGCCGGTGTCCTCGCCCCCCATGCCGAGCAGGAAGACGACGTACGCGCTGAGGAAGACGGTGGCGGCGACATAGCCGGTACGGGTGAGGAGGTACTGCCCGAAGGCGCACAGGACGGCGAGGGCGCCGGAGAGGTACGCGCCCGGATGGGTGGTCTCCACGGCGGAGGCGACCCCCACCCCGACCACCGTGCCGCCGAGGCGGGCGACGGAACGGGCGTACGTCTGGGAGAAGTCGGGCCGCATCACCATCACCGAGGTGAGCGGCGCCCAGTACCCGTGACCCAAGGGAAGCGCGGTGCCCACCAGATAGCCCGCGCAGACGACGGCGGCCACCCGGATGGCGTGCCGCAGGACGGGCGAGCCCCGGCGCAGTTCGGCGCGTACGGTGCGCACGGCACCCGGCAGCAGTCGGCGCAGCGGCGGCCGGTCACGGTGCGATCCCTCCCCGGTGCCCTCGCCCTCGGCCTCCTCCACCACGTCGTCCAGCAGGGCCACCAGCCGGATGGCGGCGCGGCGGGCGGGGCCGCTGAGGACCGTCACGGTCTCGGGCGACTTCAGCGTCGCCATGGCGTGCTCCGGTACGCGCACCGGCGTGCCCCGGCGGATCGCGTGCGCGGCACGGTCCAGCACCACCGCGGCCGCGTCGAGGATCGCGCGGCAGACGTCACGCTCGGGACCCTCGGCGGGGACACCGACGGCGGGATCGGCGAGGGAGGCGAGGACCGGGCGGATACGTTCGGCCACCCCGCGCGCGCCATGCAGTTCGGCGGGCCGCCGCCGGGCCTGGCGCGGGGAGACCACGGCGGCGCTGCGGGCGACCATCAGCGGTTCGGGGTCGAAGGAGGCGGTGGGGTTCTGCCGCAGCCTGCGGGCGTAGTCGGCCTCGGCGGCGAGCGCGTCGGCGAGCGCGTCCCGTTGCGCCCCCCAGCGGCGGACCGGGAACACCACGATGAGCGCGGCCTGGACCAGCCCGCCGACGAGGATCACCGCCGCGTGTCCGGCGGCCGTGGCCACCGAGGTGGGGAGGGTGATGGTCACCAGCATGATGCCGACGTTGGAGGCGGCGATGATCCCCACGGTCGGCCCGAGCGCCCACGCGAGCCCCGCGGCGAACGTCCAGAGCGCGAGCAGGGCGAGCAGCAGGGGCGGCCGGGCCGCGGTGAGATACCCGAGGAAGGTGGAGACGGCCAGACTGCCGCCGGAAGCCAGCGCCAGCACCGGCCGGGGGCGCCAGCTGCGCTGAAAGGAGGCGATGGCCGCCTGGTAGGCGCCGAAGGCGGAGCTGACGGCGAACACGGGCCCGAAGAGCGCGAGCGCGATGCCGACGACGATCGCGAGTCCGGCCGCGCCCCGGAGGGCGACCAGGGGTTCGAGGCGCTGCCGTTCGAGCGTGAGGCCCGCGCGGGCGGTGTGCAGGAGCGCCCGGAGCCAGGTCATAACTGGGAGATTAGCGGTATTTGGGCGGTTTTGGATGGAGGGGAGGGGAGAGGAAGGGGAGGGTGACGGAGGCGGATGAGCCGGGGCGGGCCGGTTCATCCACAGGGTGTGGACAAACCGACTGAACCGACCGAACGGGCTGAACGGGCTGAACCAACCGAACCGTCCGGAGTCGGTCCGCCGTGCGGGGCGGGTCCCAGGGTCCGCGCCGACTCCCCTCGTGGCCGCGGTCACCACGGAGCCCGTACGGGCGGCGGAGAGTCATCGGCGTCCGGGCGACGACCGCCCAGGCGTACGGACGACCGCGAGATCGTACGGACCACCACTGGCGGGAGATGCGGCCGACCATCGTCGCGAGGACGGCCTGCGCCTTCCCGTCGACCGCTGCCGCCCGGATGGCCGCCGGGAACCCTGGGGACGGGTGGGGTAGTTGGGGAAGACGAGCTGGCGACGACCGAAAGGCAGCGCATGGGCGAGCAGAAGGACCGGATGCTGGCGGGCGAGTGGTACCTGCCCAGGGACCCGGATCTGACGGCGGATAACGAACGGCGGCAGCGGCTCTGCGCCGCCTACAACACCCCGGGAGCCGCCTCCCGGGAGGAACGGAGGGCGATCCTCTCCGAGCTGGTCGGGTCGCTCGGGCAGGGCGTCAACATCCGGCCGCCGTTCCACTGCGACTACGGCACCAACATCTCCCTGGGGGACTGGGTCTTCGTCAACTTCAACGCCGTCTTCCTGGACGCGGCGCCCATCACCATCGGCTCCGACGTCCAGATCGGACCGAACGTGCAGCTGCTGACCCCCCACCACGAGATGGACGCGGAGCGGCGGCGCGAGGGGTGGGAGCGGGCAGAGCCGATCACGATCGGGGACAACGTCTGGCTGGGGGGCGGGGTGATCGTCTGTCCCGGTGTGACGATCGGGGAGAACACGGTGGTGGGCGCGGGCACGGTGGTGACCAAGGACCTCCCGGCCGGAGTGCTGGCGGTGGGGAACCCGGCACGGGTGGTGCGGGAGCTGGGGTAGCGGGGCACGGGTGGTGCGGGCGTACGGGGGTCCCCGCTCCCTCGTCCGCCCATCCCCCGTCCGGTGAGTGCCGTGGAACCGCTGGTGGGGAGAGGGCGGGCATGGCGTGGGGGGCGTTGTCAGACCCGGGTGCCAGACTCGGACACATGGGCGAACGATGGGCGCTGACGGCGACCGGGGGTGACGGGGCGAGGCTCGTCCCCCTCGGTCCCGACGGCCTGCCCATCGGTCCCGTACGGGAGGAGCCGGACCTGGTCGAGGCGGTCCGCTCCCGGCCCGGGACCGAGCGGTGGGTGTGGCGGTCCACCGCGTCGGTCTACCCCCGGCTGCTGGCGGCCGGGGTCCGGGTCGAGCGGTGCTACGACATCGAGTGCGCCGAGCAGTTGCTCCTCGGCCACGAGGGCCGGCTGGGCGAACCACGCTCCGCCGAGGCCGCGCTGGCCCGGCTGCACCACCGTCCCGTGCCACCCGATCCACCCCAGCGCGCCGCCGAGCCCGGATCCCAGTCCTCCCTCTTCGAACCGGGCCCCGCGCCGCTCCCCCTGGAGTCCCTCCTGGAGGTCTACGAGGATCAGACGCGCCGTCATGAGGGCACCGCCCACCCCGGGCGGATGCGACTGCTGACGGCGGCCGAGTCGGCCGGGACCCTGGTCGCGGCCGAGATGCACCGCGCCGGGCTGCCCTGGCGGGCGGACGTCCACCGCCAGGTGCTCCAGGACCTGCTGGGCGAGCGCTACGCGGGAGGCGGCGAGCCCCGGCGGCTGGCGGAGCTGGCGGAGGAGGTGTCGACGGCCTTCGGGCGACGGGTGCGGCCGGAGCTGCCCGCCGACGTGGTGAAGGCGTTCCGGGAGGCGGGTCTGAGAGTCCGCTCCACCCGCCGCTGGGAGCTGGAGGAGGTGGATCACCCCGCCGTGAAGCCGCTGCTTGAGTACAAGCGGCTCTACCGGATCTGGGTGGCGCACGGCTGGAGCTGGCTCCAGGACTGGGTGCGCGACGGCCGGTTCCGGCCCGAGTACGTCCCCGGGGGCACGGTCACCGGCCGCTGGACGACCAACGGCGGCGGGGCGTTGCAGATACCCAAGGTGATCCGGCGCGCCGTCGTCGCCGACGAGGGCTGGCGGCTGGTCGTCGCCGACGTGGACCAGATGGAGCCCCGGGTACTGGCCGCGATCTCCCGTGACCCCGGGCTGATGGAGGTCGCGGGCCATGACGGCGACCTGTACTCGGCGCTGTCGGACCGCGCCTTCTCCGGCGACCGGGAGCACGCCAAACTGGCACTGCTCGGAGCGGTCTACGGACAGACCTCGGGCGACGGACTGAAGAACCTGGCCGCGCTGCGGCGCAAGTTCCCCAGGGCGGTCGCGTATGTCGACGACGCGGCACGCGCGGGCGAGGAGGGGCTCCTGGTCCGCACCTGGCTGGGCCGGACCAGTCCGCGCGCGGCCGGTACGGAGGGGAGTGACGAGGCGGGCGAGGCGGGCCTCCCCCAGGAGCCGGAGCCGGGCACCGCCCCCGGGCCCCCGGAGGACGCGTTCACCCCGGGCTACGCCTCGACGAACACGCGGGCGCGCGGCCGCTTCGCCCGCAACTTCGTGGTGCAGGGCAGTGCGGCGGAGTGGGCACTCCTGCTACTGGCCGCGCTGCGGCGGGCGACCACGCCCCTCCGCGCCGAACTGGTCTTCTTCCAGCACGACGAGGTGATCGTGCACTGCCCGGAAGAGGAGACCGAGGCCGTGGTGGCGGCGATCCGGGAGGCCGGTGCCCTCGCCGGACGCATCACGTTCGGCGATACACCGGTGCGCTTCCCGTTCACGGTGGCGACGGTCCAGTGCTACGCCGATGCCAAGTGACCTGGCCAGGCCTGGGCAGGGCAGCGCGCCAGGGCACCGGCGGACCCCACGCCGGTCGACGGGTCACCCGGCACGGGCCGACCCGGCACGGGACCATCGCGCCACCACGGAGGAGGCCGAGGCAAGGAAGAAAGCCCCCATCTTCGTACAACCATTCCCCTGCCTCCCATGTCTGGACTCGGAGAGTCATCTGGCTCAACAGACTCATGGGCATCGGGGACGCACGACACGCCCTCGCCCTTTCCGGAACGGGAAGTACATGCACACTCGTGCCACTGTCGCCGTGATCAGCGCGGCCCTCGGCATCAGCGCGCTCACCGCACCCACCGCACTGGCGAAGGACGCGCCGCGCGCTCAGCTGAGCGACACCACGGTCTCGAACGTGGTGGTCAACGAGGGGAAGCCGGTCTCCGTCGGCACCACCACCAAGAGGAAGATCACGGTCACCTTCACCGCCGGCGACTCCTCGGGCATCAGGTTCGCCCTGGCGTCACTCTGGCGCGGCAAGAGCTACGAAACCCTGACGAACATCCTCGTCGGCGACACGACGTACGCGATGTGCGGCTCGGGCAGCAAGCCCGTCTGCAAGCAGACCTTCACGGTCGACCCGGGGATTCTGTCCAACGAGGACGCGGGTACCTGGAGGGTCTGGGTCACCGCGTACGGCACTGACCTCAGCTCGGTGGAGAAGGAGAACACCGCGTCGTTCAGCATCAAGCGGACGGCGACGCTGAGCACGAACGCCTCCCCCGAGCCGGTCGCATCGGGCTCCACCCTCACGGTCAGCGGCACCCTGCGCCGCGCCAACTGGACCCTCGGCAGCTACACGGGCTACTCCGGTCAGCCGGTCGCCCTCCAGTTCCGCAGAAGCGGTTCGAGCACGTACTCCACGGTCAAGACCGTGAAGACGGACAGCGAGGGCAAGCTGAGGACGAAGGTGAAGGCGTCCCGGGACGGCACCTACCGCTTCAGCTTCGCCGGGACGAGCACCACGGCGCCGGCCAACGCGGGCGGTGACTCCGTCGACGTGCGCTGATCCACCCGGCGGAACACCCCCGGGGACCCTCAGGTCCCCGGGACCCACCGCCGTGGCCCGCTGGGCCGCCGCGCCTCATCCCCCGCAAGCACACGACCGGCCCGTTCCCCCTGGGCCGGTTCCACGGCGCCGTCCGGCCCCTGAATGACAAAAACCCCAGGCCAGAAAGATCTGACCTGGGGTTCCAGCTGAGCCGCCTTCGGGATTCGAACCCGAGACCTACGCATTACGAGTGCGTTGCTCTGGCCAACTGAGCTAAGGCGGCATGCCACGGACAGGGTGACCCTCGCGGGAACGTACTCCGACCAGCGGCGGCGCTAAGTCTACAGGGTCGATCCGGGTGCCCCGCACCAGTCGCGCGTGCCCGCGCGAGCGCCCCGGCACCCACCCCACCAGCGGGTCTCGTCGTTCCGCCCGGTTGCGCGCTCGATGACCCGCGATCACATACTTACCCAAAAGGGCCCACAGGTGCCCAGATATGTCTGGCGTCGAAGGGACGAGATCGCCCGTGGCCCCTGCCGATCCCTCCAGCGGTCCCGTCGGGCGCGAACGTCCTGGTGGGGCGGGTGTGGAGGAGGCGGATCCCGGGCGGTGGGCCATGCTCGCCGTGCTGTGCGCGAGTCTGCTGCTGGTGGCCATGGACGCCACCATCCTCAATGTGGCGCTGCCCTCCCTCATCGACGATCTTGAGCCCAACGCCCTCGAACAGCTCTGGATCATCGACATCTACGGGCTCGTCCTGGGTGGTCTGCTGGTCACCACGGGGGCGATCAGCGACCGCTACGGACGGAAGCTGCTCTTCCTCTGCGGGATCGTGGTCTTCGGCTTCGCCTCCGTCGTCGCCGCGACCTCCGGGACCACCTGGCAGCTGATCGGCGGGCGGGTGCTGCTCGGGATCGGTGGGGCGATGATCATGCCGTCCACGCTCTCGCTGATCCGGAACATCTTCGCCGACGCCCGGGAGCGCACCCTCGCCATCGGGATCTGGGCCGCGGTGGCCGGGGCCGGGGCCGCCATCGGGCCGCTGGTCGGCGGGGTGCTGGTGGAGGAGTACGGATGGTCCGCGGCCTTCTGGGTGAACCTGCCGGTCGTCGTGGCGACCGTACTGGCCGGGCTCTGGCTGCTGCCGGAGTTCAAGGACGCCGGGCACGGGCCGCCCGATCTCGTCGGAGCACTGCTCTCGGTCGTCGGTGTCGTGTCGCTGGCCTGGGGGATCAAGCATCTCGCCAAGGGCAGCCCCACCGGGTGGGACTACGCCGTCTTCCTCTGCGGGATCCTCGCGCTGGCCCTGTTCGCCCGGCGGCAGCTCGGGCTGGCGGATCCGCTGCTCGATGTGCGGCTCTTCCGGAACCGGGCGTTCACCGCCGCCGCGCTCGCCATCCTGATGGCGATGCTCGCGATCGGCGCGGCGCTCTTCCTGATCTCGCTCTGGCTCCAGTACGTCCATGGGTACTCGCCCTCCGAGGCCGGGCTGCGCACCCTGCCCGCCGCACTCGCGATGCTGGTGGGGTCGCTGCTCACCCCGTGGCTGATGGAGCGGATCGGGGTGCGGGCCCTCATGGCGCTGGGGCTGGGCGGGGTGGTCGCCGGGTTCCTGGTGCTGGCGCTGTCGCCCGAGCCGACGGAGTACGGCCATATCGCCGCCGTCCTCATCACCCTCGGGCTCGGTGACGGGCTGGCGATGACCACCTCCTCGTCGGTCCTGGTGTCGTCCGTGCCCGCCGAGCGCGCCGGGCAGGCCGGGGCGGTCTCCGAGACCAACTACGAACTGGGGGTCGGTCTCGGGGTCGCCCTGCTCGGGTCGGTGCACGGCGCGGTGTACGCGAGCCATATGGCCGGTCAGCCCGCGGTGGCCCGGGAGTCCATCGGCGGGGCCTACGAGCTCTCCCTCACCCAGGGCGAGGGGGTGCTCGACGCCGCCCGCGCCGCCTTCGACAGCGCGCTGACGACCACGGCCTATGTCTCGGTCGCGATCGTCGCCACCGTCACGGTGCTGGTGGTGTGGCTGGTTCCGCACGGTTTCAAGGTCACCTCGGCGGGTCACTGAGGGACAGGGCACTCAAGCGCGCGGGCACTCAAGCGGCACAGGGCGTTCAAGCGCGGCGCGGGGCGCCGCCCGCGGTCAGGAGCACCGCTTGCCCCGGGGTGGCACCGCGCCCTCCAGCAGATAGCCGTTGATGGCCGTGTCGACGCAGTCGCTGCCCCGCCCGTACGCCGTGTGACCGTCGCCGTCGTACGTCAGCAGCGTCGCCGACGCCAGCTGGCCGGCCAGCCCCCGCGCCCAGGCGTACGGTGTCGCCGGGTCCCGTACCGTCCCCACCACCAGGATCGGCGCCGCCCCCTTCGCCTCGATCCGGTGCGGGGTCCCGGTCGCCGGGGTGCGCCAGTAGGCGCAGTTGAGCGCCGCCCACGCGAAGCCCCGCCCGAAGACCGGGGATGCCTTCTCGAACGCGGGCAGCGCGGCCCGTACCGCCTCCGGGCCGCTGAACGAAGGGGGCAGATCCAGACAGTTGACCGCCGCGTTGGCGAACATCAGATTCGAGTACGAGCCGTCGCTCTCCCGCTCGTAGTAGCTGTCGGCCAGGGAGAGCAGGGGCGCGCCGTCACCGTCCATGGCGCTGGTCAGGGCCTCGCGCAGTTGCGGCCACGCGCCCTCGTCGTACATCGCCGTCAGCACGCCGGTGGTCGCCAGCGCCTCACCGAGCGGGCGGCTCTCGCCGGTGGGCACCGGGCGGGCGTCCAGGGTGGTGAAGAACTCCTTCAGCCGCGCCGACGCGGCCGTCACCGAACCGGTGCCGAGCGGGCAGTCGGACTGGGTGACACAGTCCGCCGCGAAGGACCGGAAGGCGGTCTCGAAGCCCGCCGTCTGGTCGCGGTTCACCTGCTGGGCGGAGAGCGAGGGGTCCAGGGCGCCGTCGAGGACCAGCCGCCCCGACCGGGCGGGGAACAGCTCCGCGTAGGTGGCGCCGAGGAAGGTGCCGTACGAGGCGCCGACGTACGTCAGTGTCCGGTCGCCCAGGACGGCGCGGAGGATGTCCATGTCCCGGGCCGCCGCCACGGTGGAGACATGGGGCAGCACCTTCGCGGAGCGCTTGGCGCAGCCCTCGGCGAAGCCCTGGTAGGCGGTGGCCAGCCGGGTGGTCTCGGTGGCGCTGTCCGGGGTCTGGTCGACCTGGGTGTAGCGGTCCATCTCCTTGCCGCTCAGACACTGGACGGGCGCGCTGCGCGCCACGCCGCGCGGGTCGACGGCCACGATGTCGTAGCGGGCGCGGACCTGAGCCGGGTAGCCGATGCCCGCGTACGACTGGAGGTAGCCGACCGCCGAACCGCCGGGACCACCCGGATTGACGAGGAGCGAACCGATCCGTTGACCCGGCCCGGTGGCCTTGGTGCGGGCGACGGCCAGGGCGATGGAGGCGCCACCGGGGTTCCCGTACTCCAGGGGCACCTTCAGCGAGGCGCACTGGAAGCCGGGGGCTCCGCAGGCGCGCCAGGCCAGCCGCTGCGCGTAGTACGTCCGCAGGGCGGCCCGCTGACGGGAGTCCGCCGCCGTGCCTCCCGAGGTGGACGCCGACGCCTGGGGGGACGACCCCTCCCCCGTACACCCGGAGGCCAGCAGTCCGGCCGCGGCCACCGCGAGAACGGAGTTACGGAACATGCGCCTGGGATTCATCCCCGGAGCGTAGAGGATGATCCGGAATTGCTGCTATCCATCCCGAAGTGGGGCGATATAAGGATGATGTGACGATATGCCCCCCAGGGGACGTGGAGGTCAGGGCGAACGGAGTGTCATCGTCATCGCCTCGACCGCGAGCAAGGGAGCCACGTTCGCCTCCAGGGCCTCCCGGCAGCCGACGATCGCCTCGATGCGGCGCAGCGTGTGCTCTGGTGTCGAGTTCCGGGCGATCCGGTCCAGCGCGTCCCGGACGTCCTCATGGGCGATGGCGAGCCCCGAACCGAGCTGGAGGGCGAGCACATCCCGGTAGAAGCCGGTCAGATCGCTCAGCGCGAGATCGAGGCTGTCCCGCTGCGTACGCGTCCTGCGGCGCTTCTGCCGGTCCTCCAGTTCCTTCATCGCCCCGGCGGTGCCCCGGGGCATCCGGCCCCCCTGTGCCGCGCCGAGCGCCGCCTTCAGGTCCTCCGTCTCCTTGGTGTCGATCTCCTCCGCGACCTGCTTGGCGTCCTCGGCGGCGGCGTCGATCAACTCCTGGGCGGCCTTGAGCGCGCCTCCGATGTCATCGACCCGCAGGGGCAGCTTGAGCACCGTGGCCCGGCGCGCGCGGGCCCCCTCGTCGGTGGCGAGACGGCGCGCCCGGCCGATGTGGCCCTGGGTGGACCGCGCCGCCGCCGCTGCCGCCTCGGGCTCGATGCCGTCACGCCGGATCAGCACATCGGTCACGGCGGACACCGACGGCGTACGCAGGGTCAGATGGCGGCACCGGGAGCGGATCGTCGGCAGCACGTCCTCCAGCGACGGCGCGCAGAGCAGCCACACCGTACGCGGCGCCGGTTCCTCCACCGCCTTCAGCAGCACATTGCCCGCGCCCTCCGTCAGCCGGTCGGCGTCCTCCAGGAGGATCACCTGCCAGCGGCCGCCCGCCGGGGAGAGCTGGGCGCGGCGGACCAGTTCGCGGGTGTCCTTGACGCCGATGGAGAGCACGTCGGTGCGGACGACCTCCACATCGGCGTGGGTCCCGATGAGAGCGGTATGGCAGCCGTCGCAGAACCCGCAGCCGGGCGCCCCGCTGAGCGCGCGGTCGGGGCTCACGCACTGGAGCGCGGCGGCGAAGGACCGGGCGGCCACGGCCCGGCCGGAGCCCGGGGGCCCGGTGAACAGCCACGCGTGGGTCATCTTGGACGCCTCGGGCGGCGGTGTGCCACCGGCCTCGGCGGTGACCAGCGCGTCGGCGTCCCGGGCGGCGGCGCCGAGCTGCGCTCCCACCCGCTCCTGACCGACGAGGTCATCCCACACGGTCATCCACCGCCACCTGCCCTTCCTCCGTCGTCCGCACCGGCTCCGCCGGGTCCGGCCCGCGCCCGGGCCGCCGCGGCGGCCCGGCCACCCCCGTGGGGCGCTTTCCGCCCGCGACCTCCATTGTGGGGCAGGGGTACGACAACGCCGCCCGCGTCCGGCGGGCCCGTCCTTACCTGCCCGGACGGGGGCACCGGGCCGACCCACCGCCGTCCCGGCCGGTGCGGCGGTCACGGAGCCGGAACGGGCGCGGTACGGAGCCGGGCCACCCCACGGGCGGCGGTTCCTCGTGGCCGGCCCTTCCCTGGCGGCGAGGGCCCCTCCGTACCGGCGCCGGAGAACGGTGCCGGGCCGCTTCAGCGGCGGCGGCCCCGGCCACCGCCGTGGCCGTCACGGTCGGCCTCCTCGTCCTCGTGCGGGCCGAAGAGTTCGTCCGCCAGGGAGAGGGGGTCGTCGAGCGGGGTCTCCTGGGCCCAGTCGGAACGCTGCCGCGGACGCTCGGCGTCCGGGTCGATCTGGGGAAGCTCACGGGTGCGGTCGTTGGGGCCGGTCAGATCGCCGCCGGCACCCGCCCGGCGGGCGGAACCGGAGGCCGTGCCCGCGCCCGTGGCCATGCCCGTGGCCGTGTCCGCGTCCCGGAAGATGCCCGGCGGCACCCGATCCACCGGACGCTCGTCCGGGTCCCGGTCCACCCGGGCGCCCCCACGCCCCTTCCGCAGCGAGAACGATCCCCCAGAGCGCTCAGAGCGCCGACCACGCCCGGAGCCCCGGGAGTCCTGAGGGCGCGCGGAACCCGGCCCGTCGGTGACCGGCGGCAGCACCGCCGTCTCCTCCATCGAGGACGCGCCCCCCACCGGCGGCAGCACCGCCGTGCGCTCGGCGTCGGACTCGATCCTCGGCACCGGCTGCGTCTCGTCGTCGGGGCGCACCACGGGCGTGGGAACGGTGGTCTCGTTCGCGGAGGCGAGGTCCTCGGGCCGCACCACCGGGGTGGGGATCGTGGTCTCGTTGTCCGGCAGCGGATCCGGGTCGCCCGCGGGGCGGCCGTCGGGACGGATCACAGGAGTCGGCACGGTGATCTCGTTGGCGGACTCCTCGGCCTCGCGCCGCGCCTCGGCCTCGGCGGCCCGACGCCGCGCCTCGGCCGCCTTCGCGGCCTTCGCGGCCTTCTCCGCCTCAGCCGCCCTCGCCGCCTCTTCCGCCTCCGCCATCTTCCGCTCGGCGGCCGCCTTGGCCTCCGCCGCGGCCCGCGCCTCAGCCTCCGCCGCGGCCCGCGCCTTCGCCGCCGCCTTCTCCTCAGCGGCCTTCCTCGCGCGCGCCTCCTCGGCCCTCACCAGGGCCTCCTCCGCCTTGCGCTGCTTCTCCAGGCGGCGCTCCTCGGCCTCGGCCCGCAGCCGGGCCTGCTCCTCCGCGAGCTTGCGCAGGCGCTCCTGCTCCTCGCGGCGCGCCTTCGCCTCGGCCTCGCGCTTGCGGCGCTCCTCCTCGGCGAGCCTGCGGGCCTCCTCGGCGCGCTGACGGGCCTCCTCGGCGAGCCGTTCGGCCTCACGCTGACGCGCGGCCTCCTCCTCGGCCTTGCGCCGCGCCTCCTCCTCGGCGCGCAGCTTGGCGAGCATCTCCTCGCGCTCGCGCTCCAGGCGCTCCTCCTCGGCCTTGCGGCGCGCCTCTTCCTCCGCCTTGCGGCGCGCTTCCTCCTCGGCCTTGCGGCGCGCCTCCTCCTGCGCCTTGATCTCGGCCTCGGAGAGCGGGAGGAGCTGGTCCAGACGGTGACGCACGACCGTGGTGACGGCCTCCGGTTCCTGACCGGCGTCCACCACCAGGTAGCGCGCGGGGTCGGCGGCGGCCAGCGTCAGGAAGCCCGAGCGCACCCTCTGGTGGAACTCGGCGGGCTCCGACTCCAGCCGGTCGGGTGCCTCGGTGAAGCGCTCGCGGGCCGTCTCCGGGGAGACGTCCAGCAGCACGGTCAGATGGGGGACCAGACCGTCCGTGGCCCACCGGGAGATCCGGGCGATCTCGGTCGGGGACAGATCGCGCCCGGCGCCCTGGTAGGCGACCGAGGAGTCGATATAGCGGTCGGAGATGACGACGGCGCCGCGCTCCAGGGCGGGCAGGACGACGGATCCGATGTGTTCGGCCCGGTCCGCCGCGTACAGCAGCGCCTCGGCGCGGTTGGAGAGCCCGGCGGAGGCGACGTCCAGCAGGATCGAGCGCAGTCGCTTGCCAACGGGTGTCGCGCCCGGCTCGCGGGTGACGACCACCTCGTGGCCCTTGGCGCGGATCCAGTCGGCGAGCGCCTCGGCCTGGGTGGACTTCCCGGCGCCGTCACCGCCCTCCAGGGCGATGAAGAACCCGTGCGGAGCGGGGGCCTGCGCCGGGTCGGCGCCCCCGCGCAGCGCGTCACCGAGGTCGCGCCGCAGCGGTACGCCGGAACGGTCGTCCGTCCGCGCCAGGACCAGCGCGGCGACCGGCAGCAGCAGGGCACCGACCAGCATCAGCGTGAACGCGGCACCGCCGAGCACATAGTCCCCGCGGACCTGGTGCGGACCAACAGCGGCGGAGAGCAGCGGTGCGACGAGCGCGCCCACCCCTATGGCGACGCGTACGACCGCGCGGAGATGGGCGCTCATCCGGGCCCGCCGGGGCTCCTCGGTCTCCTGGTCGACGAGGGCGTGGCCGATGTTGGCCGCCACGCCCGCCGCGAATCCGGCGAACAGCGCGAGCAACAGTACGGTCGCCGTGTCGGGCACCAGCCCCACCGCGAGCAGCGCGATCCCGGTGACGGCGAGCGCCAGGGAGAGCAGCCGCCGCCGCGACAGGGTCGGCAGCACCCGCTGGGCGCCGCGGATCCCGAGGACGGTGCCCCCGGTCAGCATCAGCACCAGGAGCGCGTACGCGGGGACCCCGCCGCCCAGGTCGATGGCGTGCAGCAGGGAGAGCGCGACCGCGGCCGCGATGGCGCCCGCGACCGCGCCGCACGCCAGGACCAGGTACGGAACGGCCCCGGTGCGGCCCTGGTCGGGCCCGTCGCCACGGGTGGGGCGACGCAGTCCTTCGAGCGGGGAACGCGGGCGCGGCGTCGCGGAGTCGGGCAGGACGACCGGGTACAGCACCGCCACGGAGGCGGCGAAGAGCCCGGCGGCCAGGAACGACGCCAGGGCGACGGGGTGGCTCGCGAACCAGTCGACACCCAGTCCGAGCAGCCTGCTGACCACCGCCGCGACCAGCAGCGCCGCGGCGCCCACGGGGATGGCCACGAAACCGGTCCGCAGCCACAGCAGGCGCAGCACGCCGAGATGGTCGGGCAGGGGCCGCACGGACGCGCCCTCCGGCGGCGGCGCGGGCAGCAGCGCGGGCGCGGCGCCCTCCCGTACGACGGTCCACAGCCGTTCGGCGGCGCCGCCGACGAAGACGGTGGCCAGCAGGATCAGGGTGGCCTGGGCGGGCGCCCAGTCGATCCACAGCGGCGCCACGGCGAGCAGTCCGAGCCGCAGCCCATCCGCGCCGATCATCGTCCAGCGGCGGTCGAGCGGCCCCTTCGCGGCGGTGAGCGCTGTCAGCGGGCCGAGGAGTACGGCGCCGAAGAGCACCGTCGCCAGCATCCGCGCACCCAGGACGGCGGCCACGGCGAACGCCGCGTTCCGGTACCCCGAGCCGAATGTCCCGTCCACGACCGCCGCCTGAAGCGTGAGCACCAGCAGCACGAGCACACCGACCGCGTCACCGACCGCTCCGAAGGCGTGGGCACTCCAGAGCCTTCTGAGCGACGGGACGCGCAGCAGGGCGCGCAGCGCTCGCTTGCGGGAGTCGGCGGCGAGGGCGTCGGAGTCGTCGGAGCCGGGGGCGGTGCCTGAGACGGTGCCCACGACCGCCGGCCGCTCGGTTGGCTGCTCGGATCGCGTCATCCGCCCAGCCTATCCGGATTGCCCGGCTCTCCGACGGCCTCATCCGAACGCACACGCGGTTGTCGCACCGCTCGGGGCGGCGCGCCGGGCCGGTGCCACCGGGCCGTACGGCATAGGCCGCCGGGGCGTGCGGCCGGTGCCGCCGGGGCGTGTCCGGGAGGACCGCGCCGGGCCTCCCGGCGGCTCCGCGCGCTACCTGGGTGCCGTGTTCGTCGACCCGTCACCTTGGTGACGCGTTGACCGTCCCCGGGCCCGCTCGCGGGGCGGAGGACATGACCCGCTCAGCTGCTTCGGGCCGGGTGAGCGCGGGCCGAGAGCCCCTGTGCGGCTCCCGGACGCCACGCGTGCCCTGGGGGCCGCGGCCCTCAGGGGCGGCCCTCAGGTGCTCGCCACCCCGTGCCGGGCCACCACGGTTCCGCGGTGGCGCACGGTACGGGGGTGACCGATGCGGCGCGGTTCCGTGGAAC
>NZ_JBHVHF010000125.1:0-21558 GCF_042800315.1 Streptomyces sp. NPDC057638 | reverse complement strand
ATCGTGCTGCTACGGCGGCGCCGCGGCAGCACGATCGGCGGCGGTCCCGGTCCGGGGGCGCTGCTGCCCGGGGTCGCTCCCGGCTGCCCCGATCTGGGGGTGATGCTGCCGTACAGCCCGCTGCACCATCTGCTGCTGGGACTGCCGGGCGATCCGCCCCGCCCCACCCTGCTCGTGCTGACCAGCGGCAATCTCTCCGGCGAACCCCTCGTCACCGACGACCGCGAGGCGCTGGAGCGGCTCGCGCCGCTGGTGGACGGCTGGCTCGCGCACGACCGGCCGATCCGGGTGCCGTGCGATGACTCGGTGGTCCGGATCGTGGACGGCCAGCCGCTGCCGCTGCGCCGCTCCCGTGGGCTGGTCCCCACCCCCGTACCGCTGCCGGAGCCGGTACGGCCGGTGCTCGCCGTCGGCGGGGACCTGAAGAACGTCCTGGCGCTCGCCGAGGGGCGTCACGCCTGGCTCTCGGGGCATGTGGGCGACATGGACGATCTGGCGACCCTGCGCGCCTTCGACCGTGGACTGGCCCATCTGGGCGAGATCAGCGGAGTGGCGGCCGCGTCCATCGCGGCCGACCGGCACCCCGGCTACCGGTCGCACGGGCACGCCCGACGGCTCGCGGGCACCCGGCCGCTCACCCTGGTCCAGCACCATCACGCGCATATCGCGGCGGCGATGGCCGAACACGGTCTGGACGGGCGCCGGCCGGTGGCCGGGGTCGCGTTCGACGGGACCGGGTACGGCGACGACGGCGCCGTATGGGGCGGTGAGGTGCTGCTCGCCGACTACGACGGCTTCACCCGGCTGGCCCGGCTCGCCTATGTCCCCCTGCCCGGCGGGGACGCGGCCGTCGCCCGCCCCTACCGGATGGCCCTGGCCCATCTGTGGGCGGCGGGCCTGGAGTGGTCGGACGCGCTGCCGCCCGTCGCCACCTGCGGCGATGACGAACGCCAGGTCCTGACACACCAGTTGGGGACCGGGTTGAACACGGCGCCCACCTCCAGCATGGGCCGCCTCTTCGACGCGGTCTCCTCCCTGGCGGGGATCTGCCACCGGGCCGGGTACGAGGCCCAGGCCGCGATCGAGCTGGAAGGCGCCGCCCACGCGCACGGCCCCGCCGACGGCTACCGGTTCGCGGTCCGGCACGAGGACGGCCTGTGGGTGGCCGACCCGGCCCCCGTACTGGCGGAGGCGGTGCTGGACGTGCGGGCCGGAGCGTCGCCCGGACTGGTCGCCGCGCGTTTCCACGACGCCGTCTCCGCCCTCGTACGACGGCTGTGCGCGCTGGCGCGCGAACGGCACGGAACGGCGACCGCCGCCCTCAGCGGTGGGGTGTTCGCCAACGCGCTGCTGCTGTCGGCGACGGCGCGCGGGCTGGCCGACGACGGTTTCCGGGTGCTGCGGCACCGGCTGGTTCCCCCCAACGACGGAGGGCTGGCACTCGGCCAGCTGATGGTGGCCGCGCGGGCGGCCCGGTGAGCCGAAGGCCCGGGTCAGGGCGGCAAAGGTGAGAGGAGTGAGCCCATGTGCCTCGCGGTGCCCGGCAGGGTGGTGGAGATCGCCGAACGGGACGGGACACGGATGGCCGTCGTCGACTTCGGCGGGGTGGTGAAGGACGTCTGCCTGGAGTACCTGCCGGACCTGGCGGTGGGCGAGTACGCGATCGTCCACGTCGGGTTCGCGCTCCAGCGGCTGGACGAGGAGTCGGCCCAGCGCACACTCGGTCTCTTCGCCGAGCTGGGGCTGCTCCAGGAGGAGTTCTCAGATCCCTGGGAAGCGGCGGCGCAGGACGCGCCGGGACGGGAGGCGAATCGGTGAGGTATCTGGCGGAGTTCCAGGACCCGGAGCTGGCCAAGGGGCTGCTCGACGACATCAGGGCGACGGTGACACGCCCCTGGGCGCTGATGGAGGTCTGCGGCGGTCAGACCCACTCCATCATCCGCCACGGCATCGACCAGCTGCTGCCGGAGGAGATCGAACTGATCCACGGACCGGGCTGCCCGGTCTGTGTGACCCCGCTGGAGGTCATCGACAAGGCGCTGGAGATCGCCGCCCGGCCCGAGGTCGTCTTCTGCTCGTTCGGCGACATGCTGCGGGTGCCGGGCAGCGACCGTGACCTGTTCCGGGTCCGCAGCGAGGGCGGTGACGTCCGGGTGGTGTACTCGCCGCTGGACGCGCTGCGGATCGCCCGGGAGAACCCGGACCGCGAGGTCGTCTTCTTCGGCATCGGCTTCGAGACGACCGCGCCGCCCAACGCGCTCACCGTCCACCAGGCCCGTGAACAGGGCGTACGCAACTTCAGCATGCTGGTCTCCCATGTCCGGGTGCCCCCGGCGGTCGAGGCCATCATGACGGCGCCCGACTGCCGGGTGCAGGGCTTCCTCGCCGCCGGTCATGTGTGCAGCGTGATGGGGACCGGGGAGTATCCGCAGCTGGCGGAGCGCCACCGGGTGCCGATCGTCGTCACCGGCTTCGAACCGCTGGACATCCTGGAGGGCATCCGGCGCACCGTCCGTCAGCTGGAGCGCGGGGAGCACACCGTCGAGAACGCCTATCCGCGCGCGGTGCGCCCGGAGGGCAACCCGGCGGCCCGCGCGATGCTGGAGGACGTCTTCGAGGTCACCGACCGCGCCTGGCGCGGCATCGGGGTGATCCCGCGCAGCGGCTGGCGGCTCTCCCCGCGCTACCGCGACCATGACGCCGAACACCGCTTCGACGTCGCGGACATCACCACCCGCGAGCCCGCCGCGTGCCGCAGCGGACTGGTGCTCCAGGGGCTGCTCAAGCCGTACGAGTGCGAGGCGTTCGGCACCGTGTGCACGCCCCGGACACCGCTCGGCGCGACGATGGTGTCGAGTGAGGGTGCCTGCGCCGCGTACTACCTGTACCGGCGGATCGCCGCGCCGACGGCGGGAGGCGCGGTACCGGCGGCCGGAAGCGCGGCGCCCACCGCCGGGCCCGGCGCACCGACCGCCGCGCCCGCTGCGGCCACGGTCACATCGGCGGCCGATCCGGTCTCCCCCGAGCCGGTCTCTCCCGAACCGGCCGTCGCCGACGCCACGACTCCCCTGGAGGCGAACCCCGTTGGCTGACTCCCCCGCCACCACCGCGGCCCCCGCGCCCGACCTCTCCGGCTGGAGCTGCCCGCTGCCGCTGACCGACCACCCCCGGGTGGTGATGGGGCATGGCGGGGGCGGCGCCCTCTCCGCCGAACTGGTCGGCGAGATCTTCCTCCCGGCGTACGGCGGCGAACGGCTCGCCGGGCTCGCCGACTCGGCCGCCGTCACCCTCGGCGGCGCCCGGCTCGCCTTCTCCACCGACGCGTTCGTGGTCCGGCCGCTCTTCTTCCCCGGCGGCAGCATCGGTGACCTCGCCGTCAACGGGACGGTCAACGACCTCGCCATGAGCGGCGCCCGGCCCGCCTATCTCTCCTGCGGGATGATCCTGGAGGAGGGCGTGGAGACCGCCCTGGTCGGCCGGGTCGCCGAGGCCATCGGCGCGGCGGCCCGCGCGGCGGGCGTCGAGATCGTCACCGGGGACACCAAGGTGGTGGAGTCCGGCCACGGCGACGGTGTCTATCTGCACACCTCCGGCATCGGCCTGATCCCCGCCGGAGTGGACATCCGGCCGGGCCGGGCCCGTCCCGGTGACGCCGTTCTCGTCAGTGGCGAGATCGGGCTCCACGGTGTGGCGATCATGAGCATGCGGGAGGGACTGGAGTTCGGGGTGGAGGTCCGCAGCGACTGCGCGCCCCTGGGCTCCCTGGTCGAGACCATGCTCGCCGTCACCCCCGACCTCCATGTGCTGCGGGACCCCACCCGGGGCGGGGTGGGCGCCGCCCTCAACGAGATCGCCTCGGCGGCCGGGGTGGGCGTACGCCTCCAGGAACGCGCGGTGCCGGTGCCCCCGCAGGTCGACAACGCCTGCGCCATCCTGGGCCTGGATCCGCTGTACGTCGCCAACGAGGGCAAACTGCTGGCCTTCGTACCACCGGAGCACGCGGACGCCCTCCTCGCGGCGATGCGGGCGCATCCGCTCGGTACGGCCGCCGCGATCATCGGCGAGTGCGTCCCGGACCACCCGGGGATGGTGGTGGCCCGTACCGCGTTCGGAGGGACGAGGGTGGTGGACATGCCCCTGGGCGAACAACTCCCCCGCATCTGCTGACCCTCGTCCCCCCAACTTCTCTCGTGTGGCTTCAGCAAGCCCTTCCATCATTGTCGCGGTCCAGCCCGTGCGGATCCGCCGTCCCGTTGAGCTTCAGCCGTCCGAAGCCGCGTGCGGCGAGCCAGTCGCACCGGGCTTCGGTGGTCCGGGCCACGGTGGCGGGGAAGGTGACGGGGACGCAGACCCCGGCCGCCCCGTACGCGCGTTCACAGCCGGACACCTTGGGGCTGACCGGCGCGGAGTCCCGCTTCTTCAGCGGCTTGCGGGCGGGCTTCTCCAGCGCGTCCGCGAACTCGTGCACCCGGGGTGCGGGTGCCTTGCGGCCATGGTGGCCGTGGTGTCCGCCGCGTGCCGCTGTGGCGGCGGTGGCGGGTCCGAGGTGGACCCATGAGGCCACGGAGGGCACCCCGTTGGCGTCGGCGGCGAAGAGCATGTACCAGCCGGGGGGCGCCAGGTTGGGGTTGCTGGTGACGTTCAGGTCGACGGTGGTGCCGTCGCCGTGGACGGTCAGCGGCAGGTCGACGAAGCGCTGGTTGGGGTCGGAGGAGTGGGTGACGGCCGCGGGGCGGATCAGCTGGGCTTTGGCGATGGGCCGGTCGACGCTGATGCGGCGGGTCTGGCCGTAGTTCCAGCGGTCTCCGGCGACGGAGGTGATCCGGGGCCGGGGGCCTTTGAAGAGGTAGGGCGGGGAGTAGACGGAGACGTTGTGGTTGTAGGTGTTGTTCCCCGGGTTGTCGCCGACGGACATGACGCGGCCGTCGGGCAGCAGGAACGCGGAGGAGTGGTAGCCGCGCGGTACCGGGTCCTTGGCGGCCTCGCGGTAGGTGTTGGTCGCCGGGTCGAAGAAGGACGCGGAGAAGACGGGGTCGGCGCGGTCGTGCATGGCGCCGCCGGTCTCGAAGACCGTGCCGTCGGGGAGCAGGACGGCGGAGACGTACATCTTGCCCTCGTTGCCGGTCTGCGGGCGGCGGCCCTGGCCCTGGTCGACATCGCCCTGGGGCAGGGGCGGACCGGCCTGGTAGCGGGGGCTGGGGAGCTTGAGGTCGATGATGTCGGTGAGCCGGTTGGCGACGGGGTTGGTCTCGTTGTTGCCGCCGCCGATGGTGAGCACCCGCTGGTCCTGCGCGGGTGGCAGCAGCACGCTCGCCGACTGGTCGCGCTGGTCCTTGTTCTGGAGGCCGGGCACGTCGGTGATGGTGTTGGCGCCGTAGTCGTAGATCGACGCGCCCGAGCCGGGGGTGCCGTTGCCGAAGACATGGCTGCCGGAGTAGAAGAGGCGCCCGTCCTGCATCAGGATCATCGCCGGGTACAGGCCCCAGTAGGACCAGGTCTGGTTGACCTCGCTGATCGGGAGCCAGCGGTTGCGTTCGGCCGAGAACTTCTCCGCCGTCACATTGCCGCTGGAGTCCTCCTTCAGCCCGCCGAAGGAGAGGACGTCTCCGTTGCCGAGGATGGTGGCGGAGGGGTACCAGTGCCCGTCGTGCATGTCGTTGGTGCGGGTGTAGCGCTCGGTCGCCGGGTCGAAGACGTAGGAGTCCCGCAGGCCCTGGTAGCCGAGGCGGCCGTCGGGGGTCGGATACCCCTTGTTGCCGCTCATGATGAGGACCTTGCCGTCGCGGAGCTGGACATGACCGGCGCAGAACATGTCCACGGGGGTGGGTATCTGCCGCCAGGCTCCGGTGGCCGGGTCGTAGACGGCCGAGGTGAAGGTGCCCGCGCGGAACATCTGCTCATCGTTGCCGGAGCCCGCGATCACCAGAACCTTCCCGTTGTGGAGCACCACCGAGTGCATGGACCGGACGGGGTTCTGGACCGGCAGCACGTTCCAGCGGCCCTGGGCGCACTCCACCGCCGTCCCCGTACAGCCGGGCTGGGGCACCGGCAGCGGCACCGCCTCCATGGCGTGGTCGTCGGTGGTGACCGACCCGACTCCGTAGACCGAGGCGCCCCAGGTGATCTGGTCGGTGCCGGGCGGTACGGGCGGGGTGCGGACCTCGGCGCGCTGGTACCCGGGGCTGACCGGCAGGGTCTTGAGGTCGGTCCAGTACTGCCAGCCCGTCGTGGTGTCCCGGCGGAAGAGGGTGATGGACACATCGGGGGTGGTGCTCTTGTACCAGAGGGAGAGGTCGTACTGGCGCTCCGGCGCCACCCGGGGCGCACAGCGCTCGTTCTCGCTGACCAGGGCCTTGCGGTCGCCGCTGACCCGGCTGGTGAGCGAGACCCTCATCGCGGCGGTGCCGGTGCGCGCGTCGGGGACGGTGGCGAAGGAGAAGGCGTTCTCGCCCCAGCCGGAGCGCTGCCAGCAGTCGGGCATCTCCCCGGCGTTCGCTCCGGGGGTCTCGAAACCGGGGTTGGCCAGCAGATTGGCCCGGGCGTTGGCCGGAGCCGGGGAGCTGACGGCGGCGAGCAGACCGGCCGTCAGGGCGACGACGGCGGTCAGCGCGACGGTCCGTCGCTGTCGCGGCCGTGGTGAGGGTGGTCGTAGCGACAGGCGCATGGCGGTTCCTTCCCGTACGTACGGATGTGGTGCGCGGGCGGCTCGCCCGGACGCGGCGGGTGGGTGGTGGGTGCCGGGGATACGGGGGTGCTTCAGCGGGTGCGCGCGGCGCGGCCGGTAGGTGCCGGGGGGCGCGCGGCGGGGCCGGTAGGTGCCGGGGGGCGGGTGATGGCCGCCCCGACCCGGCCGCCGGGCGTCATCGCGGTGCCCCCGCGCCGACGTCGCCGTCCTCCGTGACCCGGCGGATCTCGACCCGGTCGTCGCCGGTGCCGAAGGCGGCGACCGGGGTGGAGTTCTCCAGCGCCTGCCTGACCGTGGGCAGCTGGACGGAGTCACGGCGTACGGTCTGCGACGAGACGACGTAGTCGATGTCGCGCCAGCCCCGGGGCAGGCTCCGGACCACGGCCGGGTCGCGGTCGGCCTTGTAGAACCAGATGACCCCGGTCCCGGGGGTGAACCCGTCATGGACGAGGTCGAGCCAGAGGGCGTCGTCCACCAGCACCCGGGTGGTGGCCGGGTCGGGCACCTCCCGCTCCAGCCAGGCGGCGGCGCCCCGGTAGTGCCGGTTGACGTCGGTGGTGAGGGCGTCGCGGTTGCCGTCGACCCAGACGGGCACCACGAACGCGGTGGCGGCCAGCGCCAGCATGGCCGCCATGGCCCGGCGGGCGGTCCTGATCCTCGCGGTGGTGCCGGGGCTCTCCGTCACCAGGGAGGTACGACGGGGGCGGGACGGCACGGTCCGGGCGGGCGTCAGACGCGTACGCCAGGACGGCCGCGGCCGGTACCCGGGGCGGGCCGGGCGGCCGCCGACCACCACACGCCCCACCAGGACGGTGAGGCCCGCCAGCGCCAGCGCCAGGAAGGGCAGCAGCTGGAGCACGTACATCGCCGGGAGGTAGCCGTCGGGCCGCAGCGCGACCAGGGCCAGGATGAGGACCGCGCACACCGGTCCGGCCAGCGCCCGCGCGGTCCCCGACCAGCGCGCCAGCGCCAGCAGCAGCAGGGAGGCGGCCAGCCCGCCGAGCGGCAGGACCGGGTCGTAGTAGAGCCAGGACTCCAGGGAGTCGTTGGAGCCGGTGCCCGGATCGAGGATGAAGCCCGAACCCTCCCGCCCCAGCTGGTAGACGATGCCGTCCATCAGGGAGACATGGCCCGCGCCGGAGAACAGCTCGCCCTTCAGCAGCGCGTAGACCGGATAGGAGAGCCCGACCAGCACACAGGCGGTGACCGCGCCCGTGACGGCGAACTTCCTGGTGTCGCGGTGGCTGCCGCGCCACAGGGTGAGGAACAGCGCCGGGAGGACGACCAGCATCGTCTCCTTGGTCAGCACGCCCACGGCGGCGGCGACCCCCGCCATGAACTGGTGCCACAGATGGCGTCGCGGGGAGGCGGCCAGGCAGAACGCGAGCAGCGTCCACATGACGGCCAGGTTGTCGAGGAAGATCTGGCGCTGGTAGACGACGGCGAGCGGGGAGAGCCCGGAGAGCGCCATCGCCGTGCCCGCCGCCCAGCGCGGCAGCGTCAGCCGCCGCGCCAGGACGTAGACGAAGACCGCCGAGGCGCCGGAGACCAGCAGCATGACCAGGCGCATCGTCGCGACGTTCATGGTCTCGGGGGCGATCAGCGACGGCAGATAGGTGAACCCGGCGAGCTGGATCCAGCCGACCGGAGGGTGGTCGTACCAGTAGCTGTAGTGGGCCAGTCCCCGGCCCTGCTGGACGGCCCACGCCTGGGCGAGATAGGTGCCCTCGTCATCGCTGAGGGTCGGGAAGCGGGTGATGTTCCAGCCCTGGACCAGCAGGATCGCGGCCAGGATCACCAGGCAGAGCAGCAGATCGGGGCGGGAGCGGCGCAGCCGGACCACCGGCCGGGGAGCCACGGATTGGCGCGGGCCCGGGGGCGTCCCGGGACGGCGTATCAGGGTGGCGGTGGCGCTCCCGCGCCGTATCGCGGATATCGCCGATGGCCGGGATACCGGGGCGGCCTGGGCCGACTGGGATATCCGGGAGCTCGCGGCCGGCCGGGCTGTCGGGCCCTCGGACGAGGTGTCGTCCGGGGTGGGCAGGGTGGTGGTCACCGGTGGGCGTCCTCTCGGGTGTCGGTGAGATGCGCGCCGACATGGCTGGTCAGCTCCCACTCATTGCGCCCGCGCTGCTCGCGCCAGACCGCGCGTACCGCCGCACCGGCGAGGAGCACCTGGTAGAAGGGGCCGCCGACGATGAGCTTGACGTAGTGGGCGAGGCGGACCCGCAGCCCGTAGGCCCGGCCGAAGTCATGGAGTCCCACGACCTCGAAGACAAAGGTGACCAGGGCGGTGACGGCGGGCAGGAAGGAGACCAGGGCGATACCGACGGGGACGTCGAAGAGGAGCGCGATCAGCACGTTCACCGGGATGACCAGTCCGGTGAACGCCTGGAGGAAGGGCGTCATCAGGGTGTAGCGGGCGAGGATCCGCTGCCCCCGGCCGGGCAGCCGACGCCAGTCCCGCTTCCGGTAGACCTGGAGGAAGCCCTGGTTCCAGCGGGTGCGCTGCTTCAGCAGGCTCATCAGGGAGCCGGGTGTCTCCTCCCGGGTGACCATGTCGCTGTCGTAGGCGACGACGACCTTCTTGCCGGTGGAGGAGAGCCTGACCCCGAGGTCGCAGTCCTCGGCGAGACAGTCCTGGTCCCAGCCCCCGGCCTCCCGCAGGACCTCGGTGCGTACGAAGACGGTGTTGCCGCCGAGCGGGATGAACCCCTTGCGCGCGTGGAGATGGAGCCTGCTGCGGAACCAGAAGAAGTACTCCAGACAGTTGCGCAGGCTGTACCAGCTGGAGTGGAAGTTGATCAGCTGCACCCCGCCCTGCACCACATCGGCGCCGGTGCTGCTGAAGGCGTGGTCCACATGGGTGAGCAGCTCGGGGTGGACGATGTCCTCGGCGTCGAAGACTCCCACGACATCGCCCCGGCACTGGGGCAGCGCGGTGTTCAGCGCCTTGGGCTTGTTCTTCTTCGCATGGGTGTCGGTGACGACCCGTACCCGCAACGGGTCGTTCCGCGCGGCCCGTTCGGCGACGGCCGCCGTCTCGGGGTCGTCATGGCCGACGATCACGAGGATCTCGTAGTTGAGATGGCTGGACTCCAGCAGCCGCTCGATGGTGTGCTCCAGCACCGCCTGCTCATGCCGGGCGGGCAGCAACAGCGAGAAGGAGAAGCGCAGTTCTCCGTCCGGGCGGGCGAAGCGGGTCGCGGCGAGCGCCTCCGGCGTGCGCCACGCGTGCATCTGCCACCAGAGCGTGAAGGCCGCCATCCAGAACAGCGCCAGGGATATGACGACGACGACCACGGATAACACCAACGGAAACCCCCCTCTGGGCCGCGCGCGCGTGGCGCCCAGGACCCCCATGAACCGGCGTGGCGGATACTCGGCCGGACGGCGCGCACACTCCCCTGTGTGCGCGACCGGCTACGCCTCGCGATCTGCACCCTATCGGCGGAATGTAAAACTCCGGTGCCGGACCCATCAACTGGCGCATTGCCGACGCGTGATCGCGTGATGCGTAGAGGGAGAGTCGCCGCTGGTCATCGTGGTGCACCGGCGGAAGTCAGCCGTCTTCGCCCGCCGTGGCACCGCCCTGAGTATCTTCACAGTTCCACCCGATCTCCGAAGCGCTCGGGCCCGTCGGAGCAGCCGGAGGCGGGCGGAGAGGGCCGTCGCCACCGGGGAGCGACACGGAGGCACGACGGCCCGTCATATCAAATGAATCCGGCCGAGTCTGTAAAAGTTCTCCCGTGTCAGACAACCTGCACACCCGACGAACGCTCTCCTCCACTGGCCGTGGTTCCCGCGCCGGAGCGATCCGGCCAGGACCGACCAGCCACGCGCCATGAGCAGTTCCATGTACCAATGGCACTCGTCATCGAGGGGAACCATGAGCAAGAACAGCCGAAAGCGTCAGTGGGTCGGGGGGCTCTCCGCCGCGTCGGCCATGGCCGTGGCGGCCGGACTCGTCGCCGCCGCGCCCGCGACGGAAGGCTCCACGAGCGCGGCACCGGCCGGGGCGCCGGAGATCAGCCTGGTGGCCGCCTCCCCGGAGGTCACCATCGAGCAGGACCAGTACGATCCGGACCGGCCCCCGACCATCGACCTGACCGGGCTCGGGACCTATGTCGGCATCAAGGGCGGTCCGCTGGACCTGCGGGTGACACGTGCCGATCAGACGGCTCCCCTGCGGGTCCAGCAGTTCGTCCACCACGGCAAGACCATCACCAAGAAGGATCTGCCCGCGAAGCTGGTGAAGGACTTCCGCGGGCTGCCGGGCTTCACGGAGATCACGTTCACCGACGCGAGCGGGCGGAAGGTCGCCAGCCGCAAGGAGATCTTCTGCCCGAACAACGCCTCGGCACGGATCGACCCCAGCGCCGTCCCCACCCCGCGCTACCCGGAGAACTGCCACGTCAGCCCGCATACGGTCGGCATGGTGTGGGGCGTGGAGCGGGGCTGGGCCACCAATACCAGCTCCCACTGGTACTCCCGGCCGCTCGCGCTGCCCGTCGGCAGCTACACGGCGAAGGTCTCCGTGGCGAAGAAGTACCGCGACCTGTTCGGCATCGCGGACAAGCCGCGGAGCGTCAAGGTGAACGTGACACCTCCGGACCCCGAGGAGGGTGAGGGTGCCGCCACCCGCTCAGGCCGGTCGGCGCACTCGGGTCAGTCAGGACACTCGGGACACTCGGGCCCTTCCGGTCATGCGAGCCCTTCCGGCCATGCGGGCCACGGGAGCGGCACGGGCCACGGTTCGCCGAAGGCCCCGTCGGCGGGCACGGGCGGCCATGAGGGCCACGGCACCATGACCGGCCGGGTCGACCGCATGGTCGAACGTCAGATGGCGGAGAACAGCGACTATCTGCCGGTCGTGCCGGAGATCCCGCACGCGCTGCGGAAGTCGGCCCGCGCCGCCCTGGAACTGCCGGGCGACGGCCCCGGCTACACCGACGGCTCCCGGTTCGCCCCGCGCGCCAAGGCCGCGCCCCGGCGCCCCGCGGGCCCGGCCAGGATCCCCGCCCATGTGCCCAAGCCCGATCTGCGCGCCCTGCCCGCCTGGGACATCGCCATCGAGACCGAGCGCGACGGCGAGCCGAAGGGCCGCGACTACCTCGCCTTCGCCAGCACCACCTGGAACGCGGGCAAGTCGCCGCTGGTCGTGGACGGTTTCCGCCGGTTCGGCAAGCCCCTGATGGACGCCCACCAGTACTTCTACGACAGCAAGGGGAAGCAGGTCGGGCACGCCCCGACCGGCACCATGGAGTGGGACCCGCGCGCGGGTCACAACCACTGGCACTTCACCGACTTCGCCGCCTACCGGCTGCTGACCGAGGACCGGAAGGAGGCCGTGCGCAGTGACAAGGAGGCCTTCTGCCTGGTCAACACGGACGCCATCGACTACACGCTGAAGCACGCCGACTGGCGCCCCGAGGGGACCGAGCTGGGCAGTGCCTGCGGTCAGGACGAGCCGGACGCGCTCTCCATCCGCCAGTCGCTCGCGGTCGGCTCCGGTGACACCTACGGCCGTAGCCTGCCGGGCCAGTCGTTCGACATCACGGAGGTGCCCAACGGCACGTACTGGATCCAGGTGGTGGCCAACCCGTCCCAGCGGCTCCACGAGACGACCCTCGCCAACAACAACGCGTACCGCAAGGTCGTCCTCGGCGGCGCGCGCGGCGCCCGCACCGTGACCGTCCCGGCACTCGGCGCGGCCCCGGCCGCGCCCCCGGCGGGGTAACCACCGGGCGTGTCGACGGGGGAGGTCATGGGCTGAGGCCCGGACACCCGGATACACAGAGACACAGCGAAACAGCGAAACAGCGACACCGGAACAGGGCCCGGTCGTGGGGGAACACGGCCGGGCCCTCGCGCGTCGTCCAGGCGGTGGCGGTGGCGGTGACGCGGGGTGCGATGAGCGGGCCGTACCGGGATCGCGTGGCCCCCGCCCCCTCACCCTCCCCCGGAGGACATCTCCCCCGCTCCTCGGTGGCGGAAATCAAGCCATCCTCGGCGCGAAAGAGGCGTTTAGAAGGGATCGGCACTCAGAAAGAGTCAATTTCTCTCCCCTCCCGCCCCTCTGGCTCAATCCCGAGCAACCGCCCCTCTCCTTCCCCCCTCTTCCCGTGCGTTCCGGTCGGCCGATCGGCGCACCCAGGGGAACCCCCCGTGGACGGCAAGGGAGTACGGCCATGGGAGACCCGCGCCCGCGCTCACCCGCCCCCGCCCGGCCACGACCGCACCCGTATGACGCACTCCGCGCAACGGCGGACCACGGGAATCGAAAGCGACAGAATCCAACACGGCTCCGCCCCAGGTCGTCGCGCACCCCTGGACGGCCACCGCGAGACACGGTCACCCGGTGATGAGCTCTCCGTTCAGCCGTCGAAGTCATTGTGGGGCCTTGCTGCCGGGATTTCCTCAACGCCCCTATATAAAAGGTCCCTCACGGCCCGGATTAGTTGCGCATGTTGCAACCAATCAGTTTTTGACTGACAGGTCGGACACTTTTATCGCTCCAGCTATTGCGCCACCCCAGTCACGTTGTTTTAGTCTCACGATCGATCATCGATCAACGCGCTCAACGTCCCTTTCAGACTGACCCCTTGGGGGAGTGTGTCCATGAGCAAGCAGAGCCCCGACAGCACCACCGGCAAGCCCGACAAGGCCGGCAACGCCGACACCGTCGGCCGCCGTTCCGTCCTCGGTGGCGCGGCCGCCGTCGCCGGTGCCGCCGCGCTGACGACCGCCCTTCCGGCCACCGCCCACGCGGCCCCGGTCGCCAACGGCGGTGTGGGCGTCGCGAATGTCGCCACGCCCGACATCATCAATGTCGCCCCGGCCGACAAGCGCTTCCCCGACCTGGTACGCGGCACCAACCAGCGCTGGTCGGCCAACCCCGGCACCGTCCGGCTGGTCACCACCCCGCAGCAGGCGCAGAGAGCCGTCCAGGAAGCCGTCGACCAGAACAAGCGGCTGACCGTCCGCAGCGGCGGCCACTGTTACGAGGACTTCGTCTTCAACAGCGAGGTCCAGGTCGTCGTCGACGTGTCGGGGATGAACCAGGTCTACTTCGACCAGGGCAAGAACGCCTTCTGCATCGAGTCCGGCGCCTCCAACCTCCAGGTCTACGAGACCCTGTACAAGCTCTACGGCGTCTCCATACCCGCCGGTTCCTGCGCCTCCGTCGGCGCGGGCGGCCACATCGTCGGCGGTGGCTTCGGTCTGCTCTCCCGGCTGCACGGGCTGACCGTCGACCACCTCTACGGTGTCGAGGTCGTCGTGGTGCGCAACGGCACCGCCCAGCTGGTGACCGCCACCCGTGACTCGACCGGCCCCGAGAAGGAGCTGTGGTGGGCCCACACCGGCGGCGGCGGCGGTAACTTCGGCCTCATCACCCGCTACTGGATGCGCTCCCCGAACGCGACCGGCACCAACCCGTCCAACCTGCTGCCCAAGCCCCCGTCCGAGGTCATCCTGCACAGCGCGGGCTGGGACTGGAAGGACCTCAACCAGGCGTCCTTCACCCGGCTGCTCCAGAACTTCGGCAACTGGTGCCAGGCCAACAGCGCCCCGGGCTCCCCGTACGAGTCCCTCTTCGGCCTGTTCAAGCTGAACAAGCGGACCGCGAACAACGGCGGCCGGATCATCCTGCTGACCCAGATGGACGCCAACGTCCCCAACGCGCAGCAGCTCTTCAACAACTACCTCGACGCCATCGGCGCGGGGGTCGGCGGCCCGCCCACCCTGGCCATGACCCGCTCCTCCGGTGAGCACGCGGCCATGCCCATGCTGGTGCAGCCGCAGGTCTTCCCCTGGTACATCGCCACCGACTACCTCAGCGGCGGCAACCCGACGCTCTGCGGCGACTACAAGAGCGCCTACGCCCGCAAGCCGTTCTCGACCGTGCAGATCCAGGCGATGTACCAGCAGCTGACGCGGAACGACTACCTCAACGGCGACGCGCTGGTGCAGATCGACACCTACGGCTGCCAGATCAACACGGTCGCCTCGGCCGCCACCGCCGTGCCCCAGCGTGACTCGATCATGAAGCTCCAGTTCCAGACCTACTGGGCGCCCGGGACCCCCGAGACCGAGCACGTGGCCTGGATCCGTGACTTCTACAAGGCCGTGTACGCCGAGACCCAGGGCGTCCCGGTCCCGAACCAGATCAACGACGGCTGCTACATCAACTACCCCGACAAGGACCTGAACGACCCGGTCCAGAACCCGTCCGGCATCCCGTGGAGCCAGCTCTACTACCTGGGCAACTACCCGCGGCTCCAGACGGCCAAGCAGACCTGGGACCCGACCAACTTCTTCCGCCACGCCCAGTCGGTCCGGCTGCCCGGCACCACGTGATGCCCCGGCCACACGGCGAGCCCCCTTCCCTCGCCGGGCCCCTTCCGCGCGGCTGACCGCGCCCCACGCGCCCTCCGGGTGGCGGACCACCGTCCGCCGCGCCCGGGGGGCGCTGTGCGTGCCCCCACGGCTCCCGTACGCTGCCACGACCCCCGTCGCACGGGAGGAAACCCCCGTACCAGAGCCGCCGCGAGAGAGCGAAGGGACCACGGTGACCAGCTCCGAGCAGGACGACCGGACCGACCAGGACCCGGCCCCGACACCCCCGGAGCAGGGAGTACGCACCGCTCTCTTCGGCTCCCCTTCCCCGGCCGAGCTGGCCGAGCGCGCCCTCGCGCTCCGCTCGTCCCGGCGCGTGCTGCTGGGGATCGTCGGTGAGCCGGGCTCGGGGAAGTCCACCCTGGCCGCCCAGGTGCTGGACGCGGTGGAGCGGCTGCGGCCCGGGGTGGCGACGGCGGTGTCGATGGACGCCTTCCACCTCGCGCAGAAGGTGCTCGACGCCCGGGGGCAGGGCGGCGTCAAGGGCACCATCGAGACCTTCGACGGGCATGGCTTCCTCGCCCAGCTGCGCCGGACCCGGGACGAGGGGTCGGGACACAGCGTGTGGTGGCCCGAGTTCCGGCGGGAGATCGAGGAGCCGGTGGCGGGCGCCGTCGAGGTGGCACCGCACCACCGGCTCGTCCTCGTCGACGGCAACTTCCTGCTCGCGCCGCACGACCCCTGGCACCTGGTCCGCGACACGCTGACGGAGTGCTGGTTCCTGGACGCCGACCCGGAGGCCCGCCGACGCCGTCTGACGCTGCGCTACATCCGGTACGGCTTCACCCCCGAGGCCGCGCGGGCGAAGGCGTACGGTGTCGACGAACGCACCAGCGCGCTCATCAGGAGCACCGCCTCCCGCGCCGACCTGGTCCTGCGCGAGAACCGCTGAGCCCCGGCGCCCCCGGGGTGCGGCCGTCCCGCCGCCTTCTGCGTCAACCCGCACACACCGTTCACCCTCCCATGCCAGACTGCCGCCATGGGGGACGTGACACTCACCTTCGACGATGGTTCGGTCGTACGTCTGCACCTCGCGCCGGGTGCCGCCGGGCCGGGAGGAACGCCCGGCGGCACCGGGAACGGGCACCCGGCACCGGGGACGGCGGACGCCGACGACCCCGACCGCGATGACGGACCGGAGCTGCCCGAGGACTTCGGGACGGCGCGGCCGGTCAGTGTGGACGGACGAGCCGCACGGGCGCTGACCCTGGGCGGGCAGGCGCTGACGGACGCGCTGCGACCGCTCGGCGGGGTACTCCAGGGAATCCACCACAGCTTCGCCCGGTTCGCACAGCGGCCCGACGAGGTGACGGTCGAGTTCGGGGTCACCCTCGGCGCCGATCTGAGCCTCGGGGTGTTCTCCGGGCGGGGTGACGCCAGCTTCACCGTCTCCGCCACCTGGAATCTCGCCGACGGGCCCGCCGGAGCTGACGGGGCACCCCACCCCGACGGGGCCGCCACGGCCCAGGTGCCGGACGGTCGTTGACGGCGTGCCCGGCGAGGCAGACGACAGCGCCGCCGATGCCGCGCTGGACCGTGCGTTCGTGTCGGTCCTGTCCGGGGACCAACTGGTCGGGACGGGGGTCCTGTTCGCCCCGGGACTCGTGCTGACCTGCGCCCATGTAGTCAACAGCGCCCTGGGCCGGGAGCGCTTCGAGCACGGCGCGCCCTCGCCGCGGCGGGAGGTGCGGCTGCGGTTCCCCCGGCTGGACGCGGACCGGGTGAGCGTGGGCCGGGTCGTACCGGCGTACTGGCGGCCGCCGCGCCGGTACGCCGATCCGGCGGTGGCGGCACCCCCGGTTCCCGGGCGGCTGCCGTACCACGGCGATCTCGCGGTCCTCGCGCTCGACGGCGACTCCCCGCCCGGTGCGCTGCCCGCCGGGTTCCTGCCGATGTGGGAGGGGAACGAGGTCGTCGCACGCTGGTGCAGCGGCCACGCGCTGTCCACGGTCCGCGCGGTGCCCCGGGCCTCGGACCGTCCCTGGAGCGCGCTGGACGTCGTCGGCGGCCGGGTGGCGGAGGGCTTCAGCGGCGGACCGCTGTGGGACCGGGAGCGGCAGGCGGTCGTGGGACTGATCGTCGCCACGCACAACACCGGCACGGACCCGGAGCCCGGCACCACGGCGACCGGGTCGCCCCCGGTTCCCCTCTACGCCATCGAGGTGGCGTCGGTGGAGGAGGAGCTGTCCACGCTGCCGCCGCTGGCGGTGCCCGCCGCCCGCCGGGGCTGGCAGCAGTTCCTCTCCGCCCTGGAGGCGCTGCTGACCTCACGTCAGGCGGTCCGGGAGTGCGAGGAGCGGCTGGCCGGATACCTCGGGCGGCGCTCCGCCGGTCCGGCGGCCGACATCGAGCGGCTCGCGGGGCTGGCGGCGGGCGCCCGCCGCGGGGTGCCCCAGCTGCTGGACCTGGTCTTCGAGCAGATCGGCGCGAGCGGTCCGGCCGGGGCCGGTGACTGGGAGCGGCTGACGCGGGTGGCCCGGCTCGTCAGCCCCCGGGTGCTGCTCGCGCGCCAGCGGCGGTCGGATCTGAACGCGCTGCTCGCGGCGTGCGGCGAGACCACGCCGGGCGCGCTGCTGCGGACCGTGCTGCCCGCGGCGGACGCGCTGCCGCCCGTCGCCGGTCTGGCCGACGCCATGGACGTCCTGGAGGGGTTCGGTCCGCCGCCCGGACAGCGGATGCCGCCGCTGCTCCACGGGGTGATCCGGGTCGCCACGGCGGAACGGGCCGCCGGCCGGGGCGATCTGGCCGATGAACTCGACGCGTGGGTGTCGCGGATCTCGTCCCGGCTCGGTGTCTCCCGTGAGGCGGTGGGGCAGTTCCGCGCGGATGTCGTCGCCACCGCCCGGCCCGTGAGCGTGCCGCCGAGGATCCAGGTCCAGCTCTTTCCCGTGCCGCCGGGCCAGTCGTTCACGTACCAGATCTGGGCGTGGAACGCGGGCGGGCCACCGGAGCTGGTGCTGACCCGGGACACCGAGGAGGCCAGCGAGCAGGTCGTGGCCGATGTCCGCGCGGTGCTGCGCACCCATGTCCATGACCACCCCGAGCCCGCGCTGCTGGAGTTCTTCGTCGCCCCGGCCTGGCTCCAGCTGGAGGTCGACACCTGGCGGATGCCCTCCGGTGACGACGACGGCGGCTTCCACCCCGGTATCAGCCGCCGGGTGGTGCTGCGCAGCTCGGAGCGGACCCGGGACACCTACGCCGGGTGGAAGCGGCGCACCAGCGCCCTGCCGACGGCGGACCGGCTCCTGCTGGACCAGGGGCGGGCGGAACCGGCGGTCTCCCGGGCCGTGCTGGAGCTGAGCCCGGAGACCGGGATCGTCGTCGTGTGCTGCCCGCCCGCGCAGCGCGGACCGCTGCTGCGGCAGTGCGTCGAGGCCGGGGTGCACACCGTCCTGTGGCACCGGAGCAGCCATGAGGCCCAGGTCGGCACCGATCTGATGACGCTGGTGCGGGAGGTCCACCACGCCCGGATCCCGGAGGTGGTGCGGCTGGAGCGGGCGACGGCGACGGCCAACCCCGGCTGCCCCACCCACCGCGGCCACTGGCTCTCCCTGCTCTACGACGGGCCGGACCACCGGCCGCCACCGCTCGCGCCGGACCCGTGGGCGCTGACGCATCCCTAGGTTCTGTCCGGGTGGTCTTCGAGGTCCCGCCCGGCCCGCCTTCTGCGAGGAGACCGTGTCCATGTCGATTCCGCCCCCGGCCAAGCCCCATGACGATCACGGCGACAGCGCGGACTGGTGGGTCTTCCGCGGACCCGCCGAGCTGCCCGAGCCTCCTCTCTGGCGCCGCTCGCCCACCGCCCGCCGAGCCGCCGGGGAACCCCACCACTATCTGCTGGGCGCGGACGAGACCTCCGTGGTCAACGCCGCCCTCCAGCTGCGGCGTCCGCTGCTGGTGACCGGGCGCCCCGGCACCGGGAAGAGCTCCCTGGCCCGGGCCGTCGCCCAGGACCTGGGGCTCGGTGACGTCCTGCGGTGGCCCGTCAACAGCCGCTCCACGCTGATGGACGCCCTCTACCGCTATGACGCGGTCGGCCGGTTGCGGGAGGCGTCGCTGCGCCGCGAGCGCGAGGTGGCGCGCGGTCACGCACGGCGGATCCGCAGGCGTCCCGGCGGGCGGTCCGACATCGGGAACTATCTGCGGCTCGGGCCCCTGGGCACCGCCCTGGCGGCGGTGGACCGGCCCCGGGTACTGCTCGTCGATGAACTCGACAAGTCGGACATCGATCTGCCCAACGATCTGCTGGTGGTGCTGGAGGAGGGCGAGTTCGAGATCCCGGAACTGGCCCGGCTGCCCGAGCACCAGCAGGACGTCGATGTCCTGGTCACCGGGGACCGGGAGCGGGTCCGGGTCCGGCGCGGGCTGGTCTCCTGCGGCCAGTTCCCCGTCATCGTCATGACCAGCAACGGGGAACGGGAGTTCCCGCCCGCCTTCCTGCGCCGCTGCGTCCGCCTCGAACTGCGCGAACCGGACGCGGAGCGGCTGCGCGGCATCATCCGCCACCACCTCGGTGAGGACGCCCTCGCCGTGGCCGACGACCTGATCGCGGCCTTCGTCCAGCGCTCCTCGGTGGAGAGCCTGGCCACCGATCAGCTCCTCGCCGCGGTCCATCTGCGGATCACGGGGGCCGATCTGAGCCGGGACGCGCTGCTCGGCTCGGTGATGCGCCGCCTGGACGAGAACTTCACGGTATGACCGGGGGCGGCGAGCAGGAGAGGCGGGGCGCGGCGGATCCTGGGGCGCAGGGGCTCGCCCGGCTGAGGCGGGCCGTGGAGGCGACCGGGCACAGCCTCCACAGCCCCGAACTCCTCGACGTCCTGTGGCTGGCCGGGGTCATGGGTCCCGCGTCCGGCACCTCCGCCGACGCCCGCGTCCGTCCGCACGGCGACGCGGCACCGGAAGGCGGCCCGGCGGCGCCCGGCGGGGGCCCGGTCACCGGTCCGGGCCCGGAGCCGCCCGGGCCCGAGCCCTCCCCGGGCGGGTTCCGCCACCGTCTGTTCACCGCGCACGGCGCGGACGGCCCGGCGGGCGCGGGGTCCCCTGTCCCGGGCCCCGCCCACCCGGTGCGGGTTCCCGCGCCCCGGGCCCTGCCCGATCCACCCGGTCTGGCCCGCGCCCTGCGCCCCCTGACCCGCTACCGCGACCATCCGGGCCGTACCGCCGTGGATATCGAGGCGACCGTGCGGCTGACCGCCGAGTCGGGTGTGCTCGACCTTGTCGACCGGCCCCGGCGCGAGCGGCGGCACAGCGCGGTACTCCTTCTCGACGGCTCGCCCTCGATGCGGCTGTGGCGGCATCTCGCCGATGACGTCGAACGGCTGCTGCGCCGCTGCGGGGTGTTCCGCGCGGTCCATGTGCGCCGCTTCGATCCGCAGGGTCCACCGCCCCGGCCGCTGCCCTCCGCCGAGGCCCCGCTGGCCTTTCTGCTGTCGGACGGGGTCGACGGCGCCTGGCGCACCCCGGCGGCGGCCCGGCTGCTGGCGGCGTGGGACCGGGCCGGGCCGCTGGTCGTGGTGGACCCGTTACCGAGGCGGCTGTGGAACCGTACGGCGTTCGACGCCCAGCCCCGGCTGCTCATGGCGCGCCGTGAGTTCGCCCGCGCGGGAGAGCTGACCGTCCTCGACGGACCCGCCGCCACCGGCGCCGCGCCCGGTCTCCCGCCCGTGCCCGTGGTCGCCCTGACCCCCGCGTCGCTGACGGCCTGGACCCGGCTGCTGACCCGGCCGGGCGCCCCTCATCTGGTCGACACGGTCACCCTGCCCATCGCTCCGGCACCGGTCGGCGAGGCCGCCGCGCCCGCCGCTCTCCCGCCGGAGGAGCTGGTGACCCGGTTCCGTGGCTCCTTCTCGCCCGACGCCTACAGCCTGGCGGTCCGGCTCTCGGCGATCCGCCCGCTGACCGTGCCGCTGATGCGTCTCGTCCGCGTCGCCACGCTTCCCGCCGCCGCCTCGTCCACGGTCGCGGAGGTCCTGCACGGGGGTCTGCTGACCGCTCTCGACCGGACCTCCCCCGCGCCGGGGCTGTCCGCCGCGCTCGGCGACGACACCTGGTACGACTTCGCACCCGGGGTACGGGACCTTCTCGCGGGCGGTCTGGGCACCGAGCGCGCGCTGGAGGTCGTGGAGGCGGTCGGCGAGGCCCTCGCACCCCATCTGGGACGGGTGCCGGACTTCGCGGCGCTGCTGGCCGGTCCGGGCGGCGGCGTCGAACTGCCGCCGTCGGCGTCGGCGTTCGCCTCGCTGGTCAGTCCGGTACTGGACCGGCTGACCGGTGGTACGTACGGGACGGAGGTGGCCAGCGAGGCGGTCGCCGAGAGGGGCTCGGATGACCGGGACCGGCCGGGGACGGCGGGGCCACCGCCGGCCGGGCCGCCGAGTTCCACGGTCCAGGAAGGTTCGGCTCCGGCTCCGTCGGCGGCCCCGGAGCCGGAGCCGGACGAGCGCCCGGGGACCGACGGGCCCGCCCTCCCG
>NZ_JBHVHF010000124.1:0-21620 GCF_042800315.1 Streptomyces sp. NPDC057638 | reverse complement strand
GCGAAGAGCGGTGCTGCCCGGCGGGCGTTCACTCTCCTCGCCGCGCTGGCGCTGCTGGCGCTCGCCCTCTGCGCGAGCGTGATGTTCGGCAGCCGCAGCACGTCATTCGGCGATGTGCTCGACGTCCTGGCGGGCACCGCCGACGCCACCACCACGACCATCGTGGAGAGCCGCTACCCCCGGACCGCCATCGGGGTGCTGGCGGGACTCGCGCTCGCCGTCGCGGGCACCCTGATGCAGGGCGTCACCCGCAATCCGCTCGCCGAACCGGGGCTGCTCGGCATCAACGCGGGCGCCTCCGCGAGCATCGTCGTCGCGACCGCCTTCTGGGGCGCGACGGGCGCCACCGCCGCCATGTGGTGGGCCCTGCCCGGGGCCGTGGTCGCCGGGGTGCTGGTCCAGGCCATCGGCTCGGTGGGCTCCAGCAGGAGTCAGGTCCGTCTCGTCCTGGCGGGCGCGGTCCTCTCCGCGATGCTGATGGCCTTCATCCAGGCGGTGACCCTCAGCAAGCCGCGGATCTTCGACAGCTACCGCTACTGGGTGGTGGGCGCGCTCGGCGGCCGGGACTTCGACGTCTTCTGGGCCATGGCCCCCTTCGCCGCCGTGGGCCTGCTGCTCGCGCTGGCCCTGGGGCGCGCGCTCAACGCGCTCGCGCTGGGCGACGCGACGGCGGCGGCACTGGGCGCCACCCCGTGGCTGGTGCGCTCCTGCGGGCTCTTCGCCGCCACCTTGCTGAGCGCGGCGGCGACCGCGGCCGTCGGCCCGGTCGCCTTCGTCGGACTGGCCGTACCCCATGTGGTGCGGGCCCTGGTCGGGGTGGACTTCCGCTGGCAGATCGTGTTCTCGGCACTGCTCGGTCCGACGCTGCTGCTCGCGGCCGATGTCATCGGCCGGGTCGTGATGCGCCCGCAGGAACTGATGGTCGGCGTGGTCACGGCCTTCATCGGCGCGCCCGCGCTGCTGTTCGCCGTTCGCCGGATGAGGGGGAACGCATGACGGACACCGTCATCCGGCCGCGCGGAGTGCTCCGCGTGGGACGGCTCGCGCTCCCCGTCCGCAGGGCCTCGGCCCTCACCGCGCTCGGGCTGCTGGTACTGCTTCTGGTGGCCGGCACGGCGACGCTCTCCCTCGGCCGTCTCGGCATCCCGCTGGCCGAGCTGCCGGACGCGCTCCTCGGCGGTGCCCGGGGCAAGGACGCCTTCGTCCTGGAGCGGCTGCGCGGCCCGCGGCTGACCGTCGCCGTCGGCACGGGCGCCGCCCTGGGGCTCGCCGGGGCGCTCTTCCAGTCCGCCACCCGCAATCCGCTCGGCAGCCCCGATGTGATCGGACTCAACGCGGGCGCGGGCGCGGGAGCGGCCATCGCGGCGCTACTGCTCGCGGGGACCGTGCCGATCCCGGTGGGCGCGCTCGCCGGGGCGACGCTGGCGATGACAGTGGTCTATGTCTCCACCGGTACGGGCTTTCGCCATCCGGCCCGGCTGGTGGTCGCGGGCATCGGTGTCGCCGCGATCGGCGCGGCCGTCACCCAGTACGTGGTGTACGCGATGGAACGGGACAACGCCTCCGCCCTCACCGCGTACGTCAACGGCAGCCTCTCCGCCCGGTCCTGGCGGGACGCGGCCACCATCGGTCTGGTGCTGCTGGTGGTCCTTCCACTGACCGCGCTGCTCGCCCGCCGTCTGGCCGTCGCCGAGATGGGGGACGACATCGCCCAGGGCCTCGGTTCGGAGCCGCGGCGGACCAAGACCTACGCGGTGGTCCTGGCCATCGTGCTGTCGGCGGGCGCGGTCAGCGTCGCGGGTCCCATCGCCTTCATCTCCCTGACCGCCCCTCAGATCGCCAAGCGGATCACCCGCCTCCCCGGCCCCCATCTGCTGCTGGCGACCCTGACGGGGGCGCTGCTGCTGGTCCTGGCGGATCTCGCGGCGCAGCAGCTGTCGCTCTTCGACGATCTGCCGGTCGGCATCTACACCATGGCGATCGGCGGCGGGTACCTCGGGTATCTGCTGGTACGGGAGCGGCGCCGCGGCGCCTTGTGACGGAGACCGGGCGGGGGGACGCGCGCTGGACCACGGGGCATCCGGGCGAGACGGCCCGTGGTCCAGCGCCGCTCAGCGCTTCTTGGTCCTGCGCTGCTGCGGCGGGGTCCACTCACCCCGATGGCGCTGGCAGCGGGAGTAGCCGATCATGGCCGGATTCTGGCAGCGTGTCCCGGCCTTGGTCAGTGCTCCGCACAGCACTTGCTTCCCCATGGGTCCCCTCTCTCCGTCGGACTGCCGGTCCTCGCATCCTCGCTGGGAAGCGAACCCTCCGCACACCTTTCCCCGCGGGCCGACCGATTCCGGGGCGTCGAGGGCCGGATCGTGCCGGGTGGGGGTGGGGGTGGCACTCCGACAGCTGAGGGCTGGGGCCTGGGGCCTTCGGCGGTCCCGAATCCCCGCCTTCGTTGGTTCATAAGCCCTCACCCCTGTGGTCACGCGGCCATGACCTCGGAGGTCATGGCCTCCGGCGGTGGTGGTCGGCGAGACTCCGGGGCGGGCACCGCGCCAGCGGGACGGACCTGGAGCACCGCTCTCCGTATGACGAACCTGAGAGCACCGCTCTCCACCCCACAAACCCGAGAGCACCGCTCTCCCCACAACCAACCCCAGAGCACCGCTCTCCATGGAACGAGGGATACACATGTCACAGCAGGGTTCGCGGCCGACGGGTGCGGCCGCCCCGGGGCAGGGCTCTGGAACCGGGGGCGCGGTGGAGGAGTTCATGGCGGCGTACCGGGCCTGGGGCGCGGCACCGACCGTCGCGGGCTATATGAAGCTGTTCACCCCCGACGGCACGCTGATGGACTCCGGGCTCGGGAGACCGATCGGCTATCGCGCCATCGAACGCCAGATGGAGGCGGTGCTGACGGTGGTGCCGGACTACCGGTTCGACCCCTTCGCGGTGACGGTCCAGGACGGTGGCCGGGTGATCCTCGTGACGGCGCGGAACACGGGCACGGTGACGGCGAGCGGACCCACAGGACCCACCCGCCCCGCCGGGTCCGGCGAGTCCCGGGGGCCATCGGTCGCGGTCGACTACCTGACCCGTCACCGGCTGCTGCTCCGGGGCCCGCGCGTGGAACAGGGGCGACGCTACTGGGACCAGACCGAACTCTTCCGCCCGCTCTCCCCCGGGTTGCCGGGGCTCGTCCATGGCCTCGGCCCCGGCGCGGTGCTCGGCGACGCGCGTCCCGGACGCTCCCACCGGCGGCGACAGGACGCCTGGAACGCCCGTGACGCCGCCGCGCTCGTCGCCGGTCTGCCGGAGTCGGTGCGGCTGACCGGCCCGGGGCTGGACCGGCCGCTCATCGGCCGCGACAGCGCCCGGGCCTATCTGGAGCGGTTCTTCAGCGCGACGCACACACTCGAACTGACCCCCGGGCACCGGGTCCACGAGGGTTCCACCACCTTTCAGGAGTGGGTGGGCGGCGCCACGGTGGGCCCCGAGCGCCGCCCGGTGCGCTACGGCGTTCTCGAACGTCTCACCCAGGACGCCTCGGGCGCCACGGAGTGGGAGTTGTCCTTCGACACCCTGGACCTGGTCGCCTCCGCGACCGAGATCGACCGGCTGCGGGCGCTGCTCTTCGGCTGAGATGGCCCGGCGCCGCCTTCGGGCCCGGTCCGCCGACCCCGTCGGTCGGAGCGGTGGGGCCTCTTCGTCTCCCTGGTCACTCGCCGCCGTCGCCCGCCGCTATGGGGACGTCCACGGCCGAGAGCAGGGACCAGACGCGCTGGGGGGTGAGGGGCGTGGCGGTCAGGGCGGGGGCGATCTCGGGGACGGCGGCGGCGACCGCGTTGGCGATGGTGGCCGGGGTGGGGATCACCCCGCTCTCCCCGAGTCCCTTGAACCCCCCGGGGTTCATGGTGCTCGGGGTGGTCCGGTGCTCGATGGTGACCGCCGGGACATCACCGCTGACGGGCATGGTGTAGTCACGCAGATCGATGGCGAGCGGCTGCCCGGTGGCCGGGTCGTAGTGGGCCTCCTCCAGCAGGGCCAGCCCGATGCCCTGGGTGATGCCGCCGATGAGCTGGCCTTCGGCGATCAGCGGGTTGACCAGGACTCCGCTGTCGTTGACGGCCCAGTAGTCCTCGACCCGGACCTCGCCGGTCTCCAGGTCGACGGCGACGGCGGCGCCATGGGCGGAGTAGGCGTAGGTGACGCCGGAGGGGTCGAAGTCCACCGACTCCTCCAGTTGGGCACGGTCCGCCGGGTGCGGGCCCCAGCCGTTCCAGCCGCGCCGGGCCACCTCGGGCCAGGCGATCGTCTCCCCGGCGGAGGAGTGGAAGGCGTTCCCGTCGAAGGTGACGTCCTCGCCGGGGACACCGAGGAAGTGGGCGGCCAGGTCGTCCATGCGCCGCCGCAGGGTGGTGGCCGCCTTCAGCACGGCGCTGCCCGCCAGCGCGAGGGAGCGGCTGGCCTGGGAACCGAGGGCCGAGTACGGGGTGGTGTCGGTGTCGCCGAGACGCAGGGCGATCCGGTCGAGCGGCACTCCGAGGTGGTCGGCGGCGATCTGGGCGAGGCTGGTCTCGATGCCCTGACCGATCGCCGTGACCCCGGCGAACACGGTGACGGTGCCGTCGTGGTTGATCCTGACCCGGGCGCCCTCCCAGCCGTTCCAGTCGACGCCGAACATCTCCAGCAGCGACGAGGGCGCGAAGCCGGTGACCTCGACGCTCGCGGTCACGGCGGTCCCCCGGCGGACCGTACCGCTGGACGGCCGACGGTGCCGCTCGGCCAGCTCGGCGGCGCGGCGCAGCAGCGAGGGGGAGTCACCGGAGTCGTAGACCAGTCCGGTACGGGTGGTGTGGGGCAGGTCGTCGGCGGTGAGGAGGTTGAGCTGACGCAAGGCGAGCGGATCACGGCCGGTCTCCCGGGCGGCCTCCTCGACCAGCCGCTCCCGGATCCAGGCGGCCTCCTGCATCCCGTACCCACGGTAGGCGCCGGTGGGAACGGTGTTGGTGTACACGGCGGTCACCGTCGCTCCCGCCCGCTCGAAGCGGTACGGACCCTCCAGCGAGAGTCCGGTCACCTGGAAGGGGCCGGTCCCGGCCTCGATGACGAACGCGCCGACATCCCCGGTGACCCGGGCGTGCAGGGCGAGGAAGCGCCCGTCGGCGTCGAGCGCGAGACGGGCCCGGGCCCGCTGGCCGCGACCCTGGTGACTGGCGGCCAGGTTCTCCCGGCGGTCCTCGATCCACTTGACCCGGCGGCCGAGCAGCCGCGCGGCGAGGCAGACCAGGGCCTCGTCGGTCTGCAGGACGGTCTTCCCGCCGAAGCCGCCGCCCACGTCCGGGGCGACGACGCGCACCTGGTCCTGGCGGAGTCCGAGCGTGGTGGCGATCCGGCGGCGCAGCGGATGGGGGGTCTGGGTGCTGGCCCAGACCGTCAGGGCGCCACCGCCCGCCCGGGTCCACTCGGCGAGCACGCCGCGCGGCTCCATGGGGCTGTGGCTGATCCGCTGGATCGCGAGGTCGCGCTGGACGACATGGGCGGCGGAGGCGAAGACGGCCTCCAGATCGGCCGGGTCGTCACCGAAGTGGACCTCGCCGACGAGGTTGGTTCCGTGGTCCGGGTGGACCAGGGGCGCGCCGTCGGCGAGCGCCGCCTCGGGGTCGATGACGGAGGGCAGCGGTTCGATCGTCACGGTCACCTGTTCGGCCAGATCCTCGGCCTCGGCCCGGCTGCGGGCGACGACGAGGCCGAGCGGCTGACCGACATGGCGCACGGTGTGCGCGTCCAGGGGCACGGTCGTCGCGCGCTGGCCCATGAGCCGCCAGGAGGTGGGGAGCGGGGCGAGGTGGGCGGCGATGTCATCGGGGCCGAGGACGAGGAGCGCGCCGCCGGGGAGGAGCGCGGGTTTGGCGTCGAAGGCGGTGACCCGGCCGTGCGGCACGGGGCTGCGCAGGACGGCGGCGTGGAGCACGCCGCGCGCGTCGAGGTCGTCGACGAAGAGCCCCTCGCCGCGCAGCAGCCGGGGGTCATGGGTCCTCGGCATGCGGCGCCCGACGAAGGGAGCGCTGGGCGTGGTGGTCGCTGTGCCAGCCGTGGGGGCGGTGGAGGTGGTCTCCGCGTGGCCGTCAGCGCTGGTAGCCGCGCCGACGCTGGTAGCCGTGCGGGCGTCGGTGCCGGTGCCCGCGCCGGCGCTGATGCCGGTCATTCGGCGGCCTCCTGCCTGGTCCGGGCCCAGTGGCGTTCGATCGCCGCGCGGATGCCGTTGTAGCCGGTACAGCGGCAGAGGTGGCCGGGGAGGACCCGTTCGGTGGTCTCGGCCGCGCTCAGCCCCTCCCGTTCCGCGTGCGTGAGGGACATCAGGACGCCCGGGGTGCAGAAGCCGCACTGGAGGCCGTGCTCGGTCATCAGCGCCTCCTGGAGGCCGCCGAGCGTCACCTCGTCGGCCAGACCCTCGACGGTCTCGACCCGGCAGCCGTCCGACTGGACCGCGAGCATCAGGCAGGACCGCACCGGGGAGCCGTCGACGAGGACGGTGCAGGCACCGCACACGCCCTGCTCGCAACCGACATGGGTCCCGGTCAGCCCGAGGTGGTGGCGGAGGAGGTCGCTCAGCGGGGTCCGGTACTCGATCTCAGCCGAGTGGTGCTGGCCGTTGACGGTGAGGGTCACGCGTCCGCCGGTCATCGGGGGCCTCCGTCGGGGGTGGGGGCGGTCAGGGCGGTGAGGGCGCGGCGGAGCAGCACGCGCAGCAGGTGGGCGCGGTAGGCGGCGTCCCCGTGCTGGTCGGACGGTGGGTCGGTGTCCGCGTCCAGGGCCGCGCGCACCTCAGCGGCGCGGGCGGGGTCCGGTACGAAGTCGAACGGATCCCGTACGAGGGGGGACGCGCCCCGGTCGGCATGGGTCGCGCCGGCATCGGTGCCGGTGCCGGTCCTGATGCCGCCGCCGGTCCTGGCACCGGTGCCGTCCGGGTGCGCGGGCCGGAGGTGTGCGCCGGTCAGGGCGCGTTCGGCCGCGTACAGGCGCAGGGGGCGGTCGGCGACGCCGGAGGCGGCCAGAGTGAGCCGGGTCGCGACGGTTCCGTCGAGGACCACCGTCGCGCACAGTCCGGCCAGCGGCAGCCCGCCCCCGCCGCGCCGGGTCACCGAGGTGAAGTGGTGGCGCGCGAGCGGGTCGCGCGGGAAGGTGATCCCGGTGAGCAGCTCACCGGCGCGCAACGCGGTGGTCCCGGCCCCGGTGAAGAACTCCGTGGCCGCGACCGTGCGCGTCCCGGAGACGGAACGCAGTGTCAGCTCGGCCCCCAGCGCCAGCGCGACGGTGGAGAGCTGACCGGCCGGGTCGGCCTGGCAGAGCGTGCCGCCGAGCGTGGCACGGTGGCGGATCTGCGGATGGGCCACCCGTGCGGCGGTCGCGGGGAGGACGGGCAGGGCCTCGGCCAGGGGCGCGCTGTGTTCCAGGGTGCTGAGCCGGGTCATGGCGCCGACGCGCACACCGCGTTCCCCGATCTCGATCCCGTCGAGACCGGGCACCCGGTTGAGGTCGAGCACGGCCGTCGGCCGTACCGCGCGCAGGTTCAGCAGGGGGACGAGGCTCTGGCCGCCCGCGAGCGGTACGGGGCGGGGTCGCGGACCGCGCAGCAGTTCCAGCGCCTCGTCGACACTGCGTGGCAGGTGGTAGTCGAAGGGGACGGGCTTCACGGAGCCTCCTGTCGGTCCGGCGCTGTGCCACGGCGGGGGCCGTCGGGCGGGGTCCCCCGGAACGCGACGGTCCATCGGGGGCTCACGCTTCCCGAGCGGGGGCGCCTCGCGCAAGAGCACGCGCCTCCCTGGCGGAACATGCGCCCGCGCGATATCGGGCACGCCCCTCGCGCCGCTGGCGCCCCGTAGGGCCCCTGGGCCCCCGTTGTCTGGACGTTGTCTGTCCAACGTCAAGGAACGACACCGAACAAACCACCACGGGCTGCGACAGGTGCCGTACAACTCCCGAACGGGGTACGCGGGTTCAGGGCCCGGGGTGTCCCCGTACTGGCGCTCCTCCGGGCGGGCGCCGCGCGCCACCCTGGTAGCGCCTCCCGATGCGGTCCGGTCGGAGGCGCCCCCTGGTGTCACCCACCCGGCCCCACCCCGGATGCCGTCCCGGAGCCGCGCCCGCACAGTGGCCATGGGCGGGGCCGCCGTCGTCCGCCCGACTCCTTCGTCACCTCCGTACCGACGGCCCACAGACAAGGAGCGCGCCATGGCCGTGCCCCTCCCCCGGCGTCTCGTCGGCGTCGCCGCCGTGACGCTGCTGGCTCTCGGAGCGACGGGGTGCTCCGGTCTCGGGCGGACCGCCGTGGGACCGGTGACCTGGGAGACGCCCCAAGAGCACGCGATCATGGTGAACAGCCCGCTCGTGACGGGATGTCACAGCCTGGGACCGGGAGCGGTCGCGGTCGAGAACGGCACGCTCGTCGACCTGGTGCTCTACCGCACCCCGCGCTGTACCGGTGGTGACACCATCTATCTGCCGACGACGACGTCCGATCAGATCGCGCCCGGGTCGGGCCCCTGGCGGAGCTACACCCTGGTGCACTGAGACACCCCGGGAAGGCGACCGCGCGCCCCGGGACACCGCCCGGACCAGCCGCGCGTCGGCGGACTCCGCCGACGACGTGGTACGGGGGCGTACTCCCGGGCACGGACGGCTCTGCGCCAGATGCCGCACTCGGGCCCTCGCGGCCGAAAAGAGGGCTGTGCCGGGGCGGGACAGCGCCAGCACAATCCCCGTACGCCGTAGGTACGGGGCCCGCGGTGGGCGGGGCGAGGCGGCCGGAGCCCTCACCCGGCGACCAGACGAGGGCGCGCGGCCTTCGAGGGACGGAGGGTGCGCTCCGGGACACCCCGTGATCACTCCCATCGGAGGTGCTCACCATGCCCCCTGTCCACACCGGGACCACCGTGGTCCTCGACAGCCACGGCGGGGACCGGCTCTACGCGCAGCCCGACGAACCGCGTGCCGCGGGTCCCACCGTCCGTGCCGCGCTCCCGGACGGTGTCGACGCCTGGTCGGTCACCCGCGGCGACCTCGTGAAGACGCTGCTCACCCATCCGGACGTCTCGCGCGACGCCCGCGCCTCCTGGCCCGGCTACCGCCCGGGGGCCATCCCCTGGCTCTACCCCCGGACGGCCGGGAGCCGCACGCGGTGAGCGACCAGCGGCCCGGGGAGCGCGGGAGCGCGGAGGACCGGGAGGGTGGGCGCCGGAGGCGGCGGCCCTCACCCGGCGACCATGTGACGCTGCTGCTGGGGGCGTATGTACTCGGCGCGCTCGGGCCGGACGAGGACGAGCGGGTGACCGGCCATGTGCGGGTGTGCGACGCGTGCCGGGAGGAGTGTCGGGAACTGGCCGGGGTGCCACCGCTGCTGGCCCTGCTGGCCCGTCCCGGTGTGTCCCCCTCGCTCCAGGAACCAGGGAGACAGACCGGGACCTGATCGCCCGCCCCACCGGTCCGCGCCTGTCACCACCTCCGGCACCGTGCGCCCGCCCACGGGTCCACCCGCCCGTCAGGGACGCGGGGCCGGGTCCGCCCCGTACCCGACGGGAGGCGCGCGTACGTCACGGGTACGCCTGGGTACCCCCGATCCGCGTTCCCCGACAGGACCCTCACCCGAGGCGGGGCACCGCGCGCGGGCGGGGGCGAGGAGGTCACCCGACTGGAGGCCGACCTCGTGCGGCGCCGGAGTGCGGGGCGTAGAACGGGGGCACCGGCCGAGCCGAGGAGTGATCGGGATGAGGATCGTCGTCGACCTCAATCGCTGCCAGGGGTACGCCCAGTGCGTCTTCCTCGCCCCCGAGGTGTTCGCGCTCCATGGTGAGGAGGCCCTGCTCTACAGCCCCGTCATCCCCGACGACCAGCGTGAACGCGTACGCAGGGCGGTGGCCGCCTGCCCGGTGGGAGCCATCGTCAGCGGCGCTCCGGCGGTCCCCGATGGCCACTGACCCGTCCCGCACCGGGGCCCCTGAACTCGGCCGGATCGTGATCGTCGGAGCCTCGCTGGCGGGGCTGCGCGCGGCGGAGACCCTGCGGGAGAAGGGGTTCACCGGAGAACTGACGATCGTCGGCGAGGAGGACCGGGCGCCCTACGACCGGCCGCCGCTCTCCAAGCAGGTCCTGCTCGGCAGGGTGCCCGCCGACGCGCTCACCCTGCCCGCGCGGCGGCCGGTGGACGCGCGCTGGCGGCTCGGGGTCCGCGCCACCGGCGTGGACATGGCCGCCAAGCAGGTGCTGCTCGCCGATGGCGAACGGCTCCCCTTCGACCGGGTGCTGATCGCCACCGGAACCCGGGCCCGGCCCTGGCCCGACCCCGGGCAGGCGGCCCTGGACGGGGTACTGGCGCTGCGCACCGCCGGCGACGCCGCCGAACTGGCAGCGCGCCTGGACGCGGGCCCGCGTCGGGTCCTGGTGATCGGTGCCGGGTTCACCGGGTCCGAGATCGCCTCCGCCTGCCGGGAGCGTGAGCTGCCCGTCACGGTGGTCGAACGCGGCCCGGCCCCTCTGGTGGGCGCCCTCGGCGGCACCCTCGGCGGCTTCGCCAGCGCGCTCCAGCGCCGCCACGGCGTCGATCTGCGCTGTGGGGTGACCGTCAACGCGCTGCGCGGCCAGGGCGGACGGTTCACCGCCGCCGCGCTCTCGGACGGCGAGGAACTCCCGGCGGACATCGCGGTCATCGCGCTCGGCGCCGTCCGCAACACCGAGTGGCTCGCCGACTCCGGACTGGCCGCCGGGCCGCGCGGGCTGGCGTGTGACGCGGGCTGCCGGGCCTTCGACATGTACGGCATCGTGACCGACGACGTCTTCGTCGCCGGAGACGTGGCCCGCTTCCCGCACCCGCTGTTCGAGTACCAGATGCTCACCCTGGAACACTGGGGCAACGCCATCGCCCAGGCCGAGGTCGCCGCGCACAACATGGTGAGCCCGGGTCCACTGCGCCGCCCCCACCTCGCCGTGCCCGCCTTCTGGTCCAGCCAGTTCGGGCTCAACATCAAGTCGGTGGGGGTACCGACCTTCTCCGACCAGGTGGTGATCGCCCAGGGCTCGCTCGCCGAGCGCCGGCTGATCGCGGTCTACGGATACCGGGGCCGGATCACCGCCGCCGTCAGCGTGAACCGGGCGCGCTGGCTGGAGCACTACGAGCGGATGATCGAGGCGGCCGCGCCCTTCCCCCCGCCGCCGGGCGTGATGGACCCGCCGCCCGCACCGGTCCCCATCCCCTCGGACGTCCCCGACCCGAAGGTCCTCTCCCACGGTCCGACCGTCGCGCTCACAGGCCATCTGCCGGACCGTCGGCTGTCACTGGTACGACCGGGGTGAGCCGCCGCCGTCCGGGGCGGGCCCCGTGGCAGGCGCGGGCGGGCCCGTCCTCCCCCGGGCCCGGCCCTACCGCCCGGTCCTCCCAGGCCCCGCGGTGCGAGCCGGACCGGACCACCGCCCGCGCACCCGCCCGTCCGGCCCCCCGCCTCCGTACCGCCTCCGCCGCACCCTCGTGAGGAGCGTCCGCATGTCCCCGGCCCCCGAGACCCTCTTCCGCCGGTTCACCGACTACGCGAACCGTCCCGACCCCTACCCCATCTACGCCGAACTCCGGTCCCACGGTGTGGCGCGGCAGGAGGACGGAAGCTACCTGGTGGGGACCTACCACGAGGTGGAGTCGCTGTTGCACGATCCACGCGTCAGCTCCGACCCGCGCAACCGGACGGACGCCGACGAACTGCTCGCGCGGGAGGGCTCGCTGCCACGGTCCTTCATCACCCAGGACGACCCCGAGCACGACCGCCTGCGCAGGATCACCAACCGGCCCTTCGGCCCGCCACACTCCCCCGGGCGGATCGACGCGCTCCAAGGCGACATCGTCCGGATCTCCCGGGAACTGATCGCCGGGTTCGGGCAGCGCGAACGCATCGACCTGGTCGAGGAGTTCGCCTATCCGCTGCCGGTCAAGGTGATCTGCGGACTGCTCGGCGTGCCGGAGGAGGACGTGCCCCGGGTGCACGCCTGGACGGAGACGATCGTCAACTCGCTCGATCTCTCCCCCGATGTGGACCCCGAACCGCTCCGTCAGACCGCGATGGACGCCAGGAGAGCGATGGCCACCTACCTCGGGGAGCTCGCGGAGGGACGGCGGGGCGAGTCGACCGGCGATCTGCTCGCCGCGCTCGTCAACGACGACGGCCCGGACGGCCGCCTGGACCAGATCGAGCTGATGACCACGGCGGTCCTGCTGATGATCGCCGGGCATGAGACGACGGTCAATCTCATCACCAACGGCATGCTGACCCTGCTGCGCCACCCCGAGGCACTGACTCGGCTACGGGAGGAACCCACGCTGATGCCGACAGCGGTGGAGGAACTGCTGCGGTTCGAGCCACCGGTGCAGTTCCTGCCCCAGCGGACCCCGTTGACGGATATCGAGGTCGCCGGGGTCACGGTGCCCAAGGGCGCGCCCCTGACGCTCGTCCTCGCCTCGGCCAACCGCGACCCCCTGCGCTTCCCGGACGCCGACCGCTTCGACCCCCTGCGCCGGGACATCCAGCACCTCGGCTTCGGCGGGGGAATCCACATCTGCTTCGGCGCGGCCCTGGCCCGGCTGGAGGCCCAGCACGCCCTCACCGAACTGATCCACACCCTGGACGACGACACCACCCTCGCCGAGGACCCCCCGCCCTACCGCCGCAGCCCCGTCCTCCGGGGCCCCCGACACCTGCCGGTGCTGCGGCGAGTGCCGGGGTGAGAGCGGGCGGAACACCCGGACATGGCCCATCCATCCCCGCGCATGCGGGTACGACAGCTTCTCAACCGTCCAGCCGCTGCGCTCCAGCGGTCCATCCCCGCGCATGCGGGTACGACACTTCCTGACCTGCGGTGTTCTCCGCCATGGGTGGCGTTTTCCTTCGGTAGCGATTCGGTACGCACCGACCCGGCCCGACCCTACCGGGGGTGCGTCCACGCTATCGACCGAGCGCCGCCGACGCCGACCGACTCGTCCGGCCCACGGCCGCGAACCTATCCCTCGTAGAGCGGTATCAACTGCTGCTCCTCATAGGCCAGATGGGCCTCCAGCTCGTCGATGAGCCGGGTGACCTCCGCCAGGACCAGCGCGCGGTCGGGCTCCTCGGCCGAGATGACCGACTGGAGTTCGGCGATGAGAGCGGCGACCTTCTGGTGTTCTTCCGCCAGGCGCTCCATCACCGGGGCCATGTGGGGGTGCTGCTGGGCGATGGCGGGGAACATGCCGGTGTCCTCGCGTACATGGTGGTGGTGGAGTCCCTCGCATACGGTCAGGCAGTTGATCCGGAGCTGGGCGCCGAGGCCGGGGCCGGACGCGGCGACCTCCGTGCGGATCAGGGCGAGTTCGCGGCGGAAGGCGTCGTGTACCAGCCGCAGGGCCTCGCCGAAGGTCTTCGCCGCGATGTTCGGGGGGCCGTCGGCGGGGAGCTCCGTCAGGGCGATCACCGGCAGTTGGCGGCCCGCCTTGGTCTGGTACTCGGCCCAGCCGGGTTCGGCCTCGACGGCGCGAGCGAAGACGCGGTCGCGCTCCTCGCCGGTGAGGACGGTGGCTTCGGCGTCGTAGATGAACGATCCGTCCTCGACGGTGACGCGGGGCTGTGCCACCAGGTTGTGGTACCAGGCGGGGTGCCGGGGCGAGCCCCCGGCCGAGGCGATGACGAGGATCCGCTCACCGCCGTCGGGGAGATAGCCGAGCGGGGTGGTGTGCCGGGCTCCCGACCTGGCTCCGGTGGTGGTCAGCAGGATCAGCCGGGCGCCCTCGAACGGTCCCCCGACCCGGCCCCCGTTGGCGCGGAACTCGTCGATGACCTGCTGCTGGAATGCCTGGGGCATGGAGGTGGATGCCTTCTTTCCTGGGGTGGAGGGAATGACGCGAGGTAGTCGTCGTACGGAGTGCCGGAGTCCGTGTTTCTCGCTCTCCGGCCTGCGCCGGGCATGGCGGAGTGACCGCTGGTCAGAACGGTGTACGGACACGTGGACAACGACGAGACGACGAGACGACATGGTGAGAGCAACGGCACGGCAGTGCATGCCGCCAGCGAGAACGCCGCTGACCTGCGGAAGCCCGGCCCGGCGAGCACACGACTGGTGCGGACGCGAAACCGCGACAACGCGATCCGATAAAGACAGCGCGCGCTGTGGCGTCGCGCTGGGAAAAGGCGGGGCTCTCGCCCGCCTCGGCATCACGCCGAGGCCGGGAACCCAACTCGCTGATGGCCCAAGGCCGACCCGGCAGTCACACAGGTGACCTTAATCGTTCGCACAGGTGTCGGGCAACGCGATTTGTGTTCGCTGGTGCTGAGCGCCCGAACCGATCGGGCTGGAGGCGCGGCGACGCGCTCCTGTCGTGGGCGGTGTCAGCGCTCCAGCAGCAGCGCCAGCCCCTGGCCGACACCGATGCACAGCGCGGCGACGCCCGTACCCGAGCCGCGCGCGGCCAGTTGGTGCGCCACCGCGCCCGTGATCCGCGCGCCGGACGCCCCGAGGGGGTGGCCGATGGCGAGCGCGCCACCGCGCGGGTTGACGACGGCGGGGTCGAGCCCCGGCCACTGGCCCAGACACGCCAGCGCTTGGGCGGCGAACGCCTCGTTCAGCTCGAACACGTCCACGGCGTCGAGCCCCCGGCCCGCCTTCGTCAGCGCGCGTTCGACGGCCTCGACCGGTCCCGCGCCGAAGAGCTGGGGTTCGATGCCGGTCACGGCGGTGGCGCCGACCCGGGCGAGGGGCTCGCGGCCGGTGGCGCGCACGGTGTCCTCGTCCATGAGGAGCAGGGCGGCGGCGCCGTCGTTGAGCGGTGAGGAGTTGCCCGCCGTGACGGTACCGTCCTTCCGGAAGACGGGCTTCAGCTTGGCGAGCGCCTCCAGGGACGTGCTCTCCCGGACGCACTCGTCACGGTGGAGTTCCACTCCGTCGACGGGGACGACCTCCCCGTCATAGCGGCCCTCCGCCCAGGCACGCGCGGCCTTGCGGTGGCTGTCGAGGGCGAAGGCGTCCTGGGCCTCGCGGTCGACTCCGTACCGCTCGGCGACGAGTTCGGCGCCCTCGCCGAGGGAGATGGTCCACTCGGCGGGCATCCGGCGGTTGACCATGCGCCAGCCCAGCGTCGTGGAGTGCATCTCGGGTGCCCCGGCCGGGAAGGCCCGCTCCGGCTTCGGCACCACCCAGGGGGCGCGGCTCATCGACTCGACACCGCCCGCGACGACGACGGAGGCGTCCCCGACGGCGATGGCGCGGGCGGCCTGGACGACCGCCTCCATGCCGGAGCCGCAGAGCCGGTTGACGGTGGCGCCGGGCACGGTGACGGGGAGCCCGGCGAGCAGGACCGCCATCCGGGCGACGTCCCGGTTCTCCTCGCCCGCGCCGTTGGCGTTGCCGAAGACGACATCGTCGATCCGGGCCGGGTCGAGGCCGGGGGTGCGGGAGACGAGGGCGGCGAGCACCCCGGCCGCGAGGTCGTCGGGGCGGACTCCGCCGAGCGCGCCGCCGTATTTGCCGACGGGGGTGCGGACGGCGTCGACCACGTAGACATCGCGGAGGCGGTGGGACGGCATACCGGGCGGCTCCTCGTACCTCGCTGGCCAACCGTCCGCCCTCATGCGGGCGTTCGCCAGATGAACTAGAGTTCGCTTGTTTCTCCGTCCCGAGTGTGCGTTCAGGGGCCACACATGTCAACGGACCCACGGACCCCGGGCGTCACCGGGTCCCCGAGTGCCCGAGTCCCCGAAGGGGGAGGGATCGTGATGCGACCGCCGCCACCGGACGAGGCCGTGGGGCCGCTGCTGCGGGGCGTCGCCGTGCTGCGGGCGCTGGCGGTGGCCGAGGGCCGGGCACCGCTCGGGGAGCTGGTCCGCGCCACCGGACTCGCCCGCTCCACCGTCGACCGCCTCACCGGCACGCTGGAACGGATGGGCTATCTGGCCCGGACCGGCCACAGTGTCGCCCTCACCCCCCGGCTGATGGAGCTGGGGAACTCCTATCTGGCCGCCGTGGCACTGCCCGGCCCGCTCGGTCCCGTGGCGGACCGGCTCGCGGACGCGATCGACGAGCCGGTCTCGCTGGCCGTGCCCGACGGCGACGGCGTCCGGCTCGTCCACCAGTCACCCCGCCGCCGCGCCGCGCCCGTGCCGTTCTGGTCGTTCCGCTCCTTCCGGGTCGGCGATCTCCTGCCCGCCGCGCGCACCGCCCAGGGCGCCGTGTTCGCCGCGTACGGCATACAGGAGGCGCCGACCGCCGCTGACCTGGCGACGGCTCGGGTGGCCACCGACGGGTACGCCATCGACGACCAGGGTTTCGAGCCCGGTCTGGTCGCCCTGGCGCTCCCGGTCCGCGCCCCGGGCGGGCAGGTCGTCTGCGCGGTGGCCGTCATCAGCCACACCCGTCGGCACAGCGCGCGCTCGCTGCGTGTCTCCCTGCTGCCACGCGTCCGCACCGCCGTGGCGGAGATGGAGCGGCGGCTGGTACGGGCGGACGGGCCGGAGACGGTCGGCGGCGAGGGTCTCGCGGTCTGGACCCGGGCCTCCAAGCAGGAGTGGGGGGCGGACTTCGTGGAGTCCCTGGCGCGGGGGCTGACGGTGGTCACGGCCTTCGGCGAGGGCCGCCCGGCGCTCGGGCTCGCGGCCGTCGCCCGTGCCACGGGTCTGCCCCGGGCCACCGCGCGCCGCGCCCTGATCACCCTGGAACATCTGGGGCTCGTCGCCGCCCACGACGGCCGGTTCACCCCGACCCCGGCGGTGCTCGGGCTCGGCCACGCCCCGCTCTCCCGGCTGACCCTCGCCGAGATCGCGGCACCGCGTCTGTCGGCGCTCGCGGAGCGGGCCGGTGACTCGGCCTCGCTCGCCGTGCTCGACGGCGACTCCATCGTCTACACCGCCCGAGCCGCCGTGACACGGGTGATGAGCGTGGACATACGGACCGGTACCCGCTTCCCCGCCTACGCCACCTCCATGGGGCGCGTCCTCCTCGCGGGTCTGTCCGGCGACGAACGCGTCACCTTCTTGCGGCGCGCGGAACGCGTCTCCCTGACGCCGCGTACGCTCACCGCGCTCCCCGAACTCCTGGCGGCCGTGGCGCGGGCGGAGCGTGACGGTCACGCCCTCGTGGAGGAGGAGCTGGAGCGGGGTCTGCGCTCCCTCGCCGTGCCCGTGCGCGACCGTTCCGGCACGGTGGTGGCGGCGGTCAACGTGGCGATGCACACGAGCCGCCGCTCCGTCGGGGAGTGCCTGTCCCGGCTGCTCCCGGCGCTCCGCGCCACCGCCGTGGAGATCGAGGGTGATCTGGCGGTGGCCGGGCGATTCACGTCCGTACCGCTGACCTGAGCCACCCATCCCCGTCCACACCTCCGGCCTGCGTCACCCACCCACGTCCACACCGCCGATCCGAGCCACCGGCCCCAGCCGACACCACCGGCCTGGGCCGCCAACCCCCGCCCGTACCGCTGACCTGGGCCACCGACCCCCTCCACCCCCTACCACCGGCACAAGCCACCGATCGCGGACGCGCCCACGATCCTGACCGCGCGGGCATGCCTCCACCGTGCGCCCCCGCCCGCCCGGCCGCGTCCGCGACCGTCCCGTGGGGCGCGAAGACGGGGCGTAGGCATGACGCGTTTGCGCCCTGCCCGGCGGGGGCGAGGTCGGCTACCGTTCGGCGTCGCCCGGCGAAGCACATCCGAGCGCCGGCGACAAGGGGGTCGTGATGACCACGTGGTCCGTGCCCGGGTACACCGAGTCCCGGGAGCTGGGATCCGGTACCAGCGGGCGGGTCGTCCTCGCCGCCCATGACGCCACCGGCGTCCCGGTGGCGATCAAGTACCTCACCGAACGGCTGCGCCGCGACCCGGCCTTCGTCCGGGACTTCCGCGCGGAGGCACGGCTGCTCGCCGGACTCGACTCCCCCTGTGTCGCGGGACTGTACGAGTACGTGGAGTCCCCGCACGGCAACGCCATCGTCATGGAGCTGATCGACGGCGTGGCCCTGCGCGCGCTGCTGCGCCAGGAGGGCGCCACCAGCCCGGAGGCGGCGCTCGCGGTGCTCAAGGGCTCGCTGCTCGGGCTGGCCGCCGCGCACCGCGCGGGGGTGGTGCACCGTGACTACAAGCCCGAGAACGTGCTGGTCGCGGCGGACGGCACCTCGGCGCTGGTGGACTTCGGGGTGGCGGTGCGGCGCGGCACGCTCCCGGAAGTGGCCGGGACCCCTCCGTATATGGCGCCCGAACAGTGGCAGGGTGAGGCGGCGTCACCCGCCGCCGACGTCTACGCGGCCACCGCCACCTTCTACGAGTGCCTGACCGGCGAGCGCCCCTTCCAGGGGGAGAACCTGGCGGAGCTGGCGCTCGCCCACGCCAGCGCGCCCGTGCCCGTGGACGGCGTTCCGGAGCGACTGCGCCCCCTGCTCGGCCGGGGGCTCGCCAAGTCCCCCGGAGAGCGGCCGGGTGACGCGGAGGCGTTCGTGGCGGAGCTGGAGGAGATCGCCAGGTCCGCGTACGGCGAGGACTGGGAGGAGCGGGGCCTGCGTTCGCTGGCGGCGCTCGCGGCTCTGCTGCCCCTTCTCTTCCCGTCGGCGCGGGACAGCGCGTCGAGCACCACGGAGCTGGCCAGCACCACCGTGGGCGGAGGCGGAGCGCGGGCCGGACGCCGGAAGGCCGGACGCCGTCGGCGCGGCCGCGCCTCCCAGCGCGGGGCGTCGGCTCCGTCCAGGGTGCCCGGGTTATCGGGGCAGGCGGGGTTACCGGCGTTACGCGCCGCACTAAGTGGCGCGCGGGTTCGGCTCGGTACGCGTGGCACGCATGGGACACGGGCCGCTCGGGCGCTCCAGGGCGAGTCGTCGCGCGCCGTCGCCGCGTCGGCGGTCGCGGCGCTCGCGGTCGCGGGGCTGTTCTCGCTCTTCATGGCCACCGGGTCGGAGGGCGAGCGGGTCGGCGGAGCGTCCGTGCGGAGCCTGGCGACCACCCGGGCCGACCCTCCGGGCCCCTCCCCCGCGCCGTCCTCGCCCGCACCCTCACCCTCGGCGTCGCCCTCCGCCCCGCCTCCGTCGTCACCCGTTCCCCAGGTCTCGCCCTCGCCGTCGTGGCGGGGGTACCCCCCGGCCGGGCGGGACCGGGTACCGCCGTCCGCCCGTCCACCCCGGGCGGCTCCCGGCCCCGGCTCCGCACCGCCCGGTACCCGGCCGACGCCGACTCCCCGGCCGACGCCCAGCCCCAGTCCGACCCCGAGTCCGACACCCAGCCCCACCGGGCCGACTCCCACACCGACACCGACTCCCACACCAACACCAACACCCAGTCCGACGCCCAGCCCGACGCCCAGTCCGACGCCCAGTCCGACGCCCAGTCCCACGGGATCGAGCCCGGCGCCGGTGCAGGTGCTCTCCGCCGAGGTGACCGGCTTCTCCACCCAGCCGCAGCGCGCCCGTCTGGAGACCACGACCGCCACGGTCGAGATCGCGACCGACGGCATCGGGCCGTTCCTGCTGACGCTCGTCTGGTTCACCGCCTCCTCCTCGGAGGATCCGGGAAACCCCGAGGCCACCGACACGGTCGAACTGAGCGGCTCCCGTACCTACACGGTGGTCCGCAGCCATTCCTTCACCGGCTCCGACTGCTATCTGGGAGTGCGTGCCGTGACCGTGCCCCTCGCGCCGAACGGTGAGTCGTCCCGGCGGATCGAGCGGGGGTGCTCGCACGATGAGTGATGACGCAACCCAGGGTGGTGGCGGCGGACGACCGTGGCGGCGCGCGGCCACGACCGCCGGCCCCGCCACGGCGGCATCCGGGACGACGGACAGCGGACCGGAGCCCGGGCGGGAGCACCCGGCGGACGGAGGCACCGCACCCCACCCGGAGAACCCCGCGACAGCGGACGCCCTCTCCCCGGTGGACGGCGGCGACAGCGCCACCGCCCTCGGCAGCCACTGGTTCGAGCGCCCGGCGCGTCCGGATTCGCCGGACGCGCGGACGACGCCTGACGCGCGGACGACGCCTGACGCGCCGGACACACCCGGCCATGAGCGGGCCCCGGTCTGGCCGGAGCGAGGTCCGGGGGCGCCGCTCGGGCACCCCCGGGGGGTGCCGGTGCCACCTCCCGGTTCCACCCTGCCCCTGCCCGAGCCGGAGACCACGGGCACCGGAGCACCCGCCGGAGCCGGTGCCGCCGCGCCCGCCCGGTCCACCGGCCCCGTACCGCCCATCCCCGTACCCGCCGACGTACCGCCTCCCGACCCTGCGGACGGCGAGGTACGGAGGTTCGGGCCCGGGGTCCCCGAGCGGCCCCGGCGGGGCACCGTGGCGGCGGACCGGACCCGGGCGGCCTGGCACGGGACCGGTGTGCCACCCGCACGGCGGCGCGTACGGCGTTACGGCACGGCGGCCCTGGTGGCTCTCCTCACGCTGACGCTGCTGCTGTGGCGGCACTACGGCACCGATCTCAGCGTCGACGGTGTCGACGTACGGTCACCCGCGCGGGCCCTGGAGTGCGACGGGACGGCCGATCTGCTGGGGGTCGTACGGACCAATGGACGGCCCGGAACAGTCGTGTACCGGTGGGTTCGCAGCGACGGGACCTCGTCGGGTGAGCTGCGCGAACAGCTCGCCCGTGGCCAGCGGCAGGCGCGGCTGCGGCTGCTCTGGTCGTTCCAGGGCGAGGGGAGCTACCGGGCCAGTGCCCAGCTCTCCATCGTCTCGCCGTCGACGCACCGGGCGACCGTGCGATTCGCGTACGAGTGCGGATGAGGCCCGCCGTCGGACGCCGGGCCCACGACGGGTCGCCGGGGCCGGTCCAGCGACCGGTTCGACGGAGGGGAGGAGAAAGGGCCGCAAGGCCGGAAGGCGTCACACCGGTACCGCCTGCGCCGGAGGGTCGGACCGTAAGAATTCAGCCATCCACGGATGCCCGATAGGCCCCTCTCCACCCGCTTCGCACCCGGGACCTGCGCTCGTGGTGGAACGCCGTGAAACGCCAAGCGGAGTGTGGATGGAGCTTCGGCGCGGAGCCGCCGGACGGCCCGGGCGACCGTCCCCGGCGCCACCGCCGTCAGATGACAGGATCCGGCGAGAAGCGCCCGCGAACCTCCGGACATGACCGCCTCACCTTATGGTGTGTCACTTTATGTTTGTTTTCGATCAAGCCATCTGAGCAGCGGAGAACGGCACACCGCCACCGGAGAACCGCCCCCACCTGGGTCAACATCATCTTCCACGGCACTGATCCACAGGTCAGTTGACATTCCCTCAGTCAACACAGACCCACACCGCGTGCGCACGGGGTGCAACGCGCGACGCCAGGGACGGTGCCGGGCACTCCCGCCGATCGATTTTGTCAACGGTCTATACCAATTGCGGGGCGAGGCGGAGGCGACCAAAAGCGGATCTTGTCGCACCGTCGACCGGAGTCCAGGATTCCTAGCGCGTCGCCTGGCAGGCACATGACCGAACTTGATCGGTTGCCACCCGGGGACGCGGCACCCCTGTACCCGTACCTCACCGGGCTCACGATCCCGGATCCCCCCAGGAACCACTGTGAAGATCAAGCGCCACTCCCCCACACGGCGGTGCCGCTCGACGGCGGCGGACCGCCGCCGTCGTCGGACCGGTC
>NZ_JBHVHF010000123.1:0-21732 GCF_042800315.1 Streptomyces sp. NPDC057638 | reverse complement strand
CCCAGGGGGGCGGACCCCACCTCCCGTTCCGCGTGTCACATCCCCGGTGCCCGCGGGCGGCCACCGAGACGTCACCGCCGGACCGAACCCGAACCCGGCCCCGAGGCTCCGTCAGCACTACCCTCCGGCACGCCGTCCGGAGCGTCCGCTCCTCATCGCGGCGGCCGTACAGACCAGACCGAGGGCGAAGGTGAGGCAGCCGAGGATGACATTGGTCCAGATGACGCCCGCGTCCGGGGCGCTGCCCACGATCCAGGGCGCGACGACAAGCCAGACACCCATGGCACACATGGCCCAGCTCAGTCCGTACATCCGGGCGGGCGTCACGGTGAAGCCGAGCGCGAGCACGACGATCGCGACCCCCATGATCAGGTTGTGGATCGCGAGGGCGGGCTGGGTGGCCGCGTAGTGGACGATCCACGGGGACACCGCGCACGCCAGTCCGACCAGGAACACCGGGCCGTCCACGAGCGCGACATCGCGCCCGCCGAGCACGCGGTCATAGCGGTCCCTCATCTCCGAGATGTCGGGATGCCCCGCCAGATCTCCCCTGTGGTGTGAGACGCCGGCCATACGACTCGCCTCCTTCGATGCGCTGCGCGTCTGACCGTGTGGCGCGCCGCCATAGCGCGCGCCATCTATCCATTTTGCCCTTATCTGTTCCTTATGTATAGCGATCCGAATTCCGTTCCTCATCCCCCAGCGATCCGGGTGATCATCTTCCAGCCTCCCGGATCCCGGGTCCCCCGATCTCCGGTCTCCCGGATTCCCGGTCCCCTCGATCCCCGTCCGGCATCCTCGCGGGCCGTACACATGTACGCCTGGACGCCGGTAGGGTGATCATCCATGGCCCGCTCCCCACGCACCGGCCCCGGCCGGAGGCCGCTCACGGTCGCGCTGCTCCTCTGCGCGACGGCCCTGGGGTCCGTCGGATGCGCCGCCGACACGGGCCCCCGGGACGACGGCGCGGCGGCTCCGCTGGCGCCGCCGGTGAGCGCCTCCCCTCTCTGGCCGCGCCAGGCGGTGCCGACACCCACCGGGCGTCAGTCCCCTTCGTACCACCGCTATCGGGACATCCCCGGCGTCACCGTGCCCAAGGGAGGTCTGCGGGCCATGTCGGCGCCCTCCCTCATGGCGAAGGACCCCAACCTCTCCCAGGGCGTCTACGACGCGCTGCGGCAGTGCCCCGGGCGGGTCTGCGGACTGCGCGCCCCCGTCCACCGCGATGTCACCGGGGACGGGGAGACGGAGATGATCGTGGCCTTCGACGACCCGTTCGGCGCGATGACCCTGATCCAGGTCTACCGGTCCTTCGGCACCACCGTCCGGCCCATCCTCATCCACTGGTCCCTGCTCGGCGGCACCGGCGAGACGTTCGGCTCCGACCTCGTGCTCCGCTCCAGCGGCAGCGACGGGCAGATCACCACCCGGTTCCGCTGGAACGGCGCCGAACTCGTCTCCGTCTCCGGCGACACCCCCGCCCGTCCCGGGTTCCGCTCCGCGTCACCCACCACCTTCCCTCCCCCACCCCCGTCCCCACCCGCACCCCTCCCCAGGACAGACAACCCATGAGTGCCGTTCACCCCGCCCCCGGCAGTGCCGACGGCGCGCACCTGTTGCTCGTCGAGGACGACGAGGTCATCCGTTCCACCGTCCGGATGCTGCTGGAGCGCTACGGCTACACCGTCTCCACCGCCGCCGACGGACTCTCCGGGCTGGAGCGCTTCCGCGAGCGCACCCCGGATCTGCTCCTGCTCGATGTGATGCTGCCCCATCTCGACGGCATCGGCCTCTGCCGCCGGGTGCGCGAGATGAGCCTCGCCCCGATCCTGATGATGTCCGCGCGCGGTGACGCCCTCGACGTCGTCGCCGGGCTGGAGGCCGGGGCCGACGACTATGTCGTCAAACCCTGTGAGAGCTCGGTGCTCGTCGCCCGGATCCGCTCGCTGCTGCGCCGGGCCTCCTTCCCGCCCCAGACCCCCGCCGTCACCCCCGGCGCCGCCCCCGGCGACACGACCGAGAACACCCTCCTCACCTTCGGTGATCTGACCGTGGACCCCCGGGGACTGGACGTACGGCGGGACGGGCAGCAGGTCGCCCTCACCCCCACCGAACTGCGGATGCTCCTGGAGTTCGCCGCCTCCCCCGGTGTCGTGCTCGAACGCAGGACCCTGCTCAGCCGGGTCTGGGACCACGCCTGGCACGGGGACACCCGGGTGGTCGACCTCCATGTGCAGCGGCTGCGGGCGAAGATAGGCGCCGAGCGCATCGAGACCGTCCGTGGCTTCGGCTACAAACTCCGGCGCTGACCATGGCGTTGCGCTGGCGGATCGCCGCCCTTGTCGCCGCCGCGATCTGCGCGGTCGCCACCGCTGTCGGGGTCATCGTCCACACCGCGTCGCGCGACCGGGAGCTGAACCAGGCCCGGGACGCGGCACGGACGACCCTGGACCGTGCCGCCATGGCCTACGCCAGGACCGGATCGGTCCAGGGAACCGGTGCGGCCCTGGACTCCCCCGGGCTCCCCGGCAGACTGCGGAAGCTGACCGAACGCGGGCACCGGGGCACGGAGTTCACCACCCGCCCCACCGGCCCCGCCATGTGGGCGGCGCGCCCGGCGGGCGATCAGGTCCTCTCCGTACGGATCGACATGGCCACCACCCTGGGCGACATCAGCGCCCTGAACACGACCGTCGCCTGGGCGGGCGCGCTGACCACGGCCGTCGTCCTGCCACTCGGGGTGATCAGCGCCGGACGGATGTCCCGGCGGCTGCGCGGGGCGGCCGGGACGGCCCGCCGTATCGCGGCCGGGGATCTCGACGCCCGCATCGACCCCTCACCCCGGCCCCGGGACGAGATCGCCGAGATCTCCACCGCCGTGGACACCATGGCCGCCGCCCTCCAGCAGCGGCTCCGCAGCGAACAGCGGTTCACCGCCGATGTCGCCCATGAGCTGCGCACACCGCTGATGGGGCTGGTCACGGCCGCCGAACTGCTGCCGGAGAGCGAGGCGTCGGGCTTCGTACGGGACCGGGTACGGGTCCTGGCGGCGCTGGTGGAGGATCTGCTGGAGATCTCCCGGCTGGACGCGGGGGCCGAGCGGCCCGATCTCTCCCCCTGTCCGCTCGGGCCGCTGGTGCGCGACATCGTCCGCAGACCGGGACTGCCGTCGGAGGAGGTGCGGATCGTCCTGGCGGACGGCGCGCGCGAGACCGAGGTGTGGACGGATCCGCGCCGGCTGGAGCGGATCCTGGCCAATCTCGTCGTCAACGCGCACCGCCATGGCCATCCCCCGGTGACCGTGACCGTGACAGCCGGGGACGAGGCCGGGCCCAGCGCCGGCCCGACGGTCACGGTACGGGACCGGGGCCCCGGCTTCCCGGAGACGCTGCTGGCCGATGGGCCGCAACGGTTCCGTACCGGCGCCCGGGAGCGCGGCACCGGCCATGGGCTCGGCCTCACCATCGCCCAGGGACACGCCCGCCTCATCGGCGCCCGGCTGAGCTTCGCCAACGACTCGGAGCAGGGCGGCGGCGGTGCCGTGGCGTCCATACAGCTGCCACGGCTCAACCCGGGCGAACCGTCGATCCACGGCTGAGCCGGACCGGGCCGTACGATTCCGCAGGGCCGAGCCGGACCGTACGGTTCCGTACGGCTGTGACGCGCCGTGGGGCCTCCCGAGGCGCACCCGGGCACCGGCGGACGCACCGAGGCGTACCCGGCGGTACGGACGGGCGCCGAGCCGCCGATACACGGCTGATACATCTCCGCGTCCGGTCCGACACAGAGTTTTCATCCCCCGAAGATCTTCGCCACCGAGGATGCGCGCATGCGTACGAGTGGCACCCCGGTCCGGACGCCGGACGACCCCAGCAACGACACGGCCGGGGCGAAGCCCCGGCGCCGGGGACGCGGGCGGAGACGGCGGGCCCGGCGCCGCTGGCTGACCTGGCGCCGCGCCCTGGTGGCGCTGGCGGCGCTCGGAGTGCTGGTCTGCGGGGCGTTCGCGGTGCTGTACGTCGTCATCGACATCCCCCGCCCCAATGAGCTGGCACGGGCCGAGAGCAACGTCTACCTGTACAGCGACGGCAGCAGACTGGCGCGTACCGGCGAGATCAACCGTGAGTCGGTACCCCTGGAGAGCGTGCCCGAGAAGGTCCAGCTGACCTTCGTGGCCGCCGAGAACAAGGACTTCTACAGCGACTCCGGGATCTCCCTGTCGGGCACGGTCCGCGGTATCGGCAACACCATCGCCGGACGGGGCGCCCAGGGCGGCTCCACCATCACCCAGCAGTACGTCAAGAACTACTACCTCAGCCAGGAACAGACCCTCAGCCGCAAGGTCAAGGAACTGTTCATCTCGCTCAAGGTGGACCGCCACCTGTCCAAGTCCGACATCCTCGCCGGATACCTCAACAGCAGCTACTACGGCCGCCGCGCGTACGGGATCCAGGCCGCCGCCCGCGCCTACTACGGGGTGGAGGTGGGCCAGCTGACGGTCGAGCAGGGCGCCTACCTCGCCGCGCTGCTCCAGGCGCCGAGCCAGTACGACTGGGCCACCGCCGGTCCCACCGGCCGCAAACTCGTCCACGACCGCTGGAACTACGTCCTGGACAACATGGTGGGCCAGGACTGGCTGGATCGCGGCGCCCGCGAGCGCATGACGTTCCCCGTTCCCCGCGAACCCCGGCAGGAGGCGGGTCTCGGTGGACAGACGGGCTATCTGGTGGAGGCCGCCAAGCGGGAGCTGATGCGCTCCGGCGTCAGCGAACAGGAACTGGCGGGCGGCGGCTGGCGGGTCACCCTGACGGTGGACCCCCGGCGCCAGCGGGCTCTGGAGACCGCCATCACCTCGGCCGGTACGTCCGTCGACGGGGGCCCGGCCCGGCATCTGCGGCCCGTCCCGTCCGGTCGAACGACCCTTGACAAGAACGTGCAGGCCGGGGCCGTCTCCCTCGATCCGAGGAACGGCCGGATCGTCGCGATGTACGGGGGCCGGGACTCCCTGCGCCAGTACCTCAGCAACACCCAGCGCGCCGACTACCAGGCCGGGCCCACCTTCGGGCCGGTGCTGCGGGCCGCCGCGGCGGCGCAGGACGAAGGGGACTCCCGCAGCCCCGGGCTGGACCCGGCCGTCACGGTGGAGACCGCCGACGCCCTCGGGATGAAGCTGGACGAGAGCGAGGTGAAGGACCCCAAGGCGCTGAAGCTGGGGCTGGTGGGCGTCAGCCCCATGGAGCTGACCCGGGTCTACGCGAGCCTGCGCAACGACGGCCGGAAAGTGACGCCGTCGATCGTCAAGTCCGCCACCCGCGACGACGAGGGCACCGGGGTCCGCGACCCGATCGGCACCCGGATGATCAGCGCCTCGGCGGCACGGGCGGCCGAGGAGTACCTGGCGACCGAGTCCCGCTCGGCGCGCGTCAAGCGGACGGACATCTGGACGGAGAACGGCATCGAGTCCGTCCAACAGGTCGCCGGGCGCAGCGACGACGGCAAGGCCGAGTGGGCGGTCGCCGCGACGGAGGAACTGCTGACGACCGTGGGGCTGTTCGGGGAGAACGCCAAGACACGGCGTCAGGTCCCCTTGAAGAGCGACCAGAAGGGACTGGCGGCGGAGATCTGGAACGTGTACACCCAGGCGGTCGCCATGCCCGGGCCCCCGCCCGGCCCCTCGCCCTCGAAGGGGCCCTGAGCCGATGGCCCCAGAAGGGTGTCCGGCGGCCCTGGTGCCGCCGGACACCCGACGGGCCGTCGGGGAGCGCGCGGCGCGGGGCGGCGTCGGAACCGCTTGAGGGAGAGACGGCCCGCGGTGACCCAGGCGATGCGAGGGAGAGGAAGGACGGTCCGCGGCACTCCGGGCGACGTACAGGGAGAGGAAAGACCGCCCCCGGCGCCCCCGGGCGACGTACGGGGACAGGGGCGACGTACAGGGAGAGGGACGATGTACGGGGAGAGGAAAGACCGACCCCGGCGCCCGACGCGCGGCTGGCGCGGACGGCTGCTCTCCTGAGCGGGCCGCCCGGCCCTGAGGCACGGGCGCGCTGTGGGAGCCTCAGCCGAGCGGGTCCCGTCCCGCCGGACGGCCGGGGCACCCTCCGTACCCGGACGCGCCCGGACGGACGTACCCCCTCCCCCGGAGGCACCACACCGGAGCGCCCACACCCCCCGCCGAGAGACACAGGTCATCCGGGGTACGCGCGGGCCAGATGGCCGAAGGGCCCCGGATCCGCGCGGTTGCGCGGCACCTCTTCCGTCCCGACCGTGGCAGCGAACGCGTCCCCACGCTCCGGAAGGAACACCCATGCGACTCTCCCCGGTCACCCGCCTCCTCGCGCCCTCGGCACTGTGCGCCGCCCTCACCCTCGCGGCGGCAGGACCGGCCACGGCGCTCACCGCGGCCCCGGAGCCCTCCCCCGCCGTGGCCGCCGCCGAACGGGCCGGGCGGGCCGATGAGACCACGGAGGCGCTCGACGCGCTCACGACCGCGCTCCAGTCGCTGATCGACGGATCGAGGACCGAGCTCACCGCGTGGGTCGAGAAGACGGTGGAGGAGGCGAAGGCCACCGCCCCGGTGAGCGCCCCCGCCGTACCCGCGGCCCCGGTGGCTCCCGCCGAGACTCCGACCGTGGCGGACCTCGCGGGTCTCACCGGCACCTCGGGCCTGCCCGATATCACCCAGCTCACGGACTTCACGGCCCTGGCCGACCTGGCCAGCCTCGCGGGCCAGACCGACGCCACGGCGACATCGCTCGCCGAGGCGCCCGACCTCGCCCAGATCAACGAGCTCGCCAGCCTCACCGAGCTGCCGGAGCTGACGAGCGTCACCGACCCCGCCACGCTGGCCGACCTCGCCGGGCTGGCGGAGCTGGTGGATCTCACGGGTCTGTCCGCCACCTCGTGAGCGGAGTCGGCCGACCGGGCGCACGGTGAGTTCCTCCACCGTGCGCCCCTGTCATCGTCCCGGTCCGGGGGCCGGAAGGCCGGACTGTTCGACCAGGTGTGCCAAGGAGTATCCGTCCGCCGCGCCCCGCGAGGCTCGCGCGCGATCCACCGGGCCCTCCCGTGACCCGGACCGCACTCCCCTGGTCCGGACCGCACTCCCCTGATCCGTCAGGACATCCCGCCATCCGGATCCGGACCGGCTCTCCCACACTCCGGGTCCGGGCGGGAGGAAACGGGCATCCCAGGAGGACGGGACCCGCCTCCCGTCGACGCCGCGAGGGGTTGAATCCCGCGCAGGGGGCATGGGGCGGACAGAGCCCCGGCGTCCAGCGGATCGGAGTCCTCCACCATGCCTCGCACCTTGACGGTCTCGGACAGCATCGTCATCCACGCGACCCCTGCCACCGTCTACGCACAGGTGAGCGACCCCCGGCTGATGGGCCACTGGAGTCCGGAGAACCTCGGTGCGACCGTACGAGGGGAGATCCGCGACGCCTATGTGGGCATGGTGTTCCACGGTCACAACCGGCGCGGACCGCTGCGCTGGACCACCCGCTGCACGGTGCTGGCCGCCGATCCGGGCGAGCGCTTCGCCTTCCGGGTGCACGCCATCGGCAGACGGCGCCCGGTCCTGCGCGGGCGGATCGCCACCTGGGAGTACCGCTTCGACGCGGTCGACGGCGGGACCCGGGTGACGGAGACCTGGCGGGATGACCGCCGGGGCTGGCCCGACGCCCTCGCCAACGCCTTCGACCGGCTGGCGACCCGTGGCCACACCTTCGCCGACTTCCAGCGCGCCAACATCCGCCGGACACTGAGCAACCTCAAACATGTCCTGGAGTCCCGGCCCACGCCGTCCTGACCCGGGCCCGGTGTCCGACCCGGGGGAAGCCGGTGTCCGTGACCGCGACAAGCCGTTGTCCCTCCGTGCTCCGAGGGGCGGTGGCCGGGCCTCCGGGCGGATCGTCATGCTGTGGAGGTCCCAGGGCCGTGGAGGTCCCAGGGCCGTGGAGGTTCCAGGGCCGTCAGGGTTCCCGGGCTGTGGAGGTCCCAGGGCCGTCAGGGTTCCCGGGCCGTCAGGGCGCTGCCCGCGCCCACCGCCGGTCGTCCCGGGTGGCCGGCCCACCGGCCGATCCGGCCGCCCCGGGGCGCCGGGCCCCGGGGGGCGATGTCGGGGCGACGGCTCACCCCGGCGGGGTGGCCCCCGCAGGTCCACCCCCGGCGCAGCGGCGCGCCAGCAGTTCCAGAGCGGCGGCCGACGGCGAACCCGCCCCGGCCGAGTAGACCACCACGATCTCCCTCGGATCATCCGTGAGCCGCATGGTCTCGAACGACAGTTCCAGGACACCGAGTTCGGGATGCCGGATCCCGGTGGTGCCGTGGGACGGACCGAGCACGGCATGGCGGGACCACAGCGCCCGGAACTCGGGGCTGGCGGCACTCAGTTCCATGATGTGGGCGGCGAGCGCCGCGTCATCGGGATACTCGGCGATCTCGGTCCGCAGATACGCCGTCGTCTCGTGCGCCTTGGTCTCCCAGTCCACGTACAGACGCCGCACACGCGGCTCGGTGAAGACCAGCCAGCCGATCGTCCGACGCGCGGGCGGGACCTCGGCGAAGTCCAGGAACACCTCGGTGGCCAGGCTGTTCCAGCCCCGGACGACCCCACGGGCGCCCACCAGATAGGCCGGGGCGGCCAGCGCCTGGAGCGCTTGGCGCACCCCGGCGCGCACCGGGGCGTCGGGGTGGTCCGACCGCTCCCCGGGCGGATGCCCGACCTCCATATACCCTCCGTCCGCGATGCCCGGCCCGGCCGCGCCCGGCCGGGCGAGCCGGTAGAGGTGGCGGTGCTCGGCGGGGCTCAGCCGCAGCGCCCGGGCGACCGCGTCCAGCACTGTGTCGGAGACCTGCGAGGCGCGGCCCCGCTCCAGCCGGATGTAGTGGTCCACGCTGACGTCCGCGAGCGCGGCCACCTCCTCCCTGCGTAATCCGCTCACCCGTCGGCGACCGGAGGCCGGAAGACCCACATCGCCCGGACCGAGCCGGGCGCGCCGGGAGAGGAGGAAGCTCTGGAGTTCCGGGTTGGACGACGGCATGGGTCGGATTATCCGCCCGTACGGGGCACCACGAGGAGCCCCGTACGGTGGGCGGACGACGGCCTGTCCGAGAAGCGCCCCCGGGTGGGCACCGTGACGGTGCCCACCCCGGAGGTCCCCCGCTTCCCCTGGCGGGGTGGGACGCCGCCGATCGCCGGAGGCAGTACGGTGTCCGGCCCGGTGGGAGCGCGGTAGGACGGGTGAGGTGGAGACCCATCCCCCGGCCCGCCGCCGCGCCGGTCACCTGCGATCGGCCTGTTCCCTGTCTTCCGGCCGTGCCCCCACTCTCCCGCCCCGCGCGAGAGTGAGACAGGGCAAGGACCGCCCTGGACAGATCTCCGCTGACGCGCTACAGGCAGGCGGTGGCGGCACGCGCGATGACGGCTCCGGCATGAAGAACGGGCGGGTACAACGACCGCTGACCAGGAAAACGCCGTCCGACGTCATCCGATGCGCCCGTGGAGTCGTCACGAGGACGGCGACAAACGGATGGTGAGGGATGGTGAGAGACACCGGTGAATACCGATGAATACTGATGAGTATTGATGAGTATCGACGAACACCGACCGGGCCGGGCCGGGGAACCCGCCCGCGCCACGGGCTTCGGACGCGTCCGAGACCCGCAGACGAAGCGGTCGGCCGAGCGGAGGACGACCGGGCTCCTCCCGCGCTCCGGAGCACCGGAGCCCCTGGGCGCCTCTGATGGATCAGGCTCCAGGGCAGGGAACGACCCGTGCCCGGCGGCACCCCCGGCCGAAGGGCCAGGCAGGGGCGTCAGCCGGTGGACAACCCGGCCGCCGCCTTCGCCAGCGCGTCCAGGACCGGGCTCAGCAAGGGGTGGTGCTCCGCCCCTCTCCGTACCGCCGCGAAGACACGGCGCGTCGGCACCGGACCGGAGACCGCGCGGACCACCGTGCCCTCCCAGGCCATCCCGCGCAGCGCGGCCCTCGGGACCAGGGCCACCCCGGCGCCCGCGCCCGCCAGTGCGACCACCGCCCGGAAGTCATCGGAGGAGTGCACCAGACTCGGCTGGAATCCGGCCTGTTCACAGGCGAGGAGCACCATGTCGTGGCAGGGGTTGCCCGGGTAGGGGCCGATCCACCGCTCGTGAGCCAGCTCGGCGAGCGCGATCCGGTCGGCCGCGCCGAGCGGATGACCGGCGGGGAGTACGGCGTCGAACGGCTCCGCGTACAGCGGCACCCGGGCCAGCCGGAGGTCATCGACTCCCGGCGCGCCCCGGTACTCGACCGCGACCGCGATCTCCGCCTCGCCGTCCAGCACCAGAGGGAGGCTCTCGTCTCCCTCCGCGTCCCGGACCCGGACCCGGATCCCGGGGTGATCACCGGCAAGCAGCCCGAGCGCGGGGGCCACGACCTCGGCGATCCCGGTGGCGAAGGCGGCCACCGTGACGTCGCCCGCCGTGCCGCCCGCGTACGCCTCCAGCTCCGCCTCGGCTCGTTCGAGCTGGGCGAGGACGGTGTGGGTGTGGTGGAGCAGGATCTCCCCGGCCGCCGTGAGCCGGACTCCTCTGCCGCCACGGATGAGCAGTGTGTGGCCGGTCTCCTGTTCGAGCGCGGTGAGCTGCTGGGAGACGGCCGACGGGGTGAGGTAGAGCGCGGACGCCGCGGCGGTCACCGTACGGTGGTCCGCCACGGCCCGCAGGATACGCAGCCGTCTCGGGTCGATCACCTGGTCATTCTCTCAGCCCGCCCACCAGCGGGAAGACGGGGCCGGTCCCTCCGCCCGTCCGCCCGGCACCCGCGCGGCGCTACGGGAGGGCACCCCCGGCAGCACCGCCCGGAAGACCTTCGGGGTAGTGGCGTCGAACCGCCCCACCCGCCGCGCACCGAGCGGGCGGGAACGCGCCGGGCCGCGAAGGCACGCCCGCCCCGGGGTGAACGGTCCGGGACGGGGTGAACGGTCCGGGACGATGGCGGGCCCGAGCGGTCCCGCCATCGTCCATCCACGTCGCGAGCGGCATCACGTCCACCCACCGCGGATCCAGCGCCTGTCGCCATCACACAGGTCGGCGATCTCCCCGGCCTCGCCACCCCGGTCCCGTCTTTTCTTCACCTGCCCGCCGAGGCTCAGCCGTGCAAAACCCGGCGGGCGTCGGCGAACGCCGCGACCGCGCGCTCCACATCCTCCAGCGAGTGCGCGGCGGAGAGCTGGACCCGGATACGGGCCTGCCCCAGGGGCACCACGGGGTAGGAGAAGCCGATCACATAGACCCCGCGCTCCAGCAGCAGCTCGGCCATCCGGCCCGCCTCCGCCGCGTCGCCGATCATGACGGGGACGATCGGATGATCCCCGGGAAGGATCTCGAAGCCCTCGGCGGCCATCCGCGCACGGAACAGCGCGGTGTTCTCCCGCAGCCGCTCCCGCAGCTCATCGGCGGACTCCAGCAGATCCAGCACCGTGAGCGAGGCCGCGGCGATCACCGGCGCGAGGGAGTTGGAGAAGAGATACGGACGGGAACGCTGGCGCAGCAGGGCCACGATCTCGGCGCGCGCCGCGACATAGCCCCCGGAGGCCCCACCAAGCGCCTTGCCGAGCGTGCCCGTGATGATGTCGACCCGGTCCATGACGCCCGCCAGTTCGGGGGTGCCACGTCCGCCGGGGCCGACGAAGCCGACCGCGTGCGAGTCGTCGACCATGACCATCGCGTCATAGCGGTCCGCCAGATCGCAGATCTCCGCCAGCGGGGCCACATAACCGTCCATGGAGAAGACCCCATCGGTGACGATGAGCCGACGGCGCGCGTCCTGGGTCTCCTTGAGCCGCTGCTCCAGCTCCGCGAGGTCGCGGTTGGCGTAGCGGTGGCGGGCGGCCTTGCTGAGCCGGATGCCGTCGATGATGGAGGCGTGGTTGAGCGCGTCCGAGATGACCGCGTCCTCGGGGCCGAGCAGGGTCTCGAAGACACCGCCGTTCGCGTCGAAGCAGGAGGAGTAGAGGATGGTGTCCTCCTGGCCGAGGAACGCCGACAGCCGTGCCTCCAGTTCCTTGTGCACATCCTGCGTGCCACAGATGAACCGTACGGACGCCATGCCGTATCCCCAGCGGTCCAGGGCGTCCTTGGCCGCGGCCACCACCCTCGGGTGGTCGGCGAGACCGAGGTAGTTGTTGGCGCAGAAGTTCAGGACCTCACCGGACGCGACCGACACGGTGGCTCCCTGCGGGGTGCCGATGACCCGCTCGGGCTTGTGGAGCCCGGCCTCACGGATCTCGTCGAGGGTGGTGCGGAGGTCGTCGCGGACGGACGCGTACATGAAGCGTGCTCCCTAGGTGTCGTCGAGGGTCTGAAGGAGAGAAGTCGGGAAGTCGGGGGTGGATTCTCGTCATCGATGAGTCCGGCGGTCGGGACGCCGCCCGCCGGTCATGTGCCGGTCGCCCCACACCACACCCAGTCAGCCGTCTCCGGGCTCCGGGCTCCGGCGGGCGGGTCGGCGGGCGGGTCGGCGGGGCGGACGCCCGTCACACCCGTTCAGCGAGTCCAGTCAAGAATGATCTTGCCGCTCCGGGCGGTCGCGGCCTCGTCGAAGGCGGCCTCGAAGTCCTGGAAGCCATAACTCCCGGTGATGACCGGGCTGAGGTCGAGTCCGGCCTCCAGGAGGACCGTCATCGCGTACCAGGTCTCATACATCTCCCGCCCGTAGATCCCCTTGACCGTGATCATCGAGGTCACGATCTTCGACCAGTCCACGGCGAACTCCTCCGCCGGAAGACCGAGCATGGCGATCCTGCCGCCATGGGTCATGTTGTCCACCATGTCGCGCATCGCCTCGGGACGCCCGGACATCTCCAGACCGATGTCGAACCCTTCCCTGAGGCCGAGCTGCCGCTGCGCCTCGGCGATGGGGTGCCGCGAGACGTCGAGCGCCAGGGTCGCACCGGCCTTCCGGGCGAGCTCCAGCCGTGCCTCGCTGACATCGGTGATCACGACATTGCGCGCGCCCGCGTGCCGGGCGACCGCGGCGGCCATGATGCCGATCGGTCCCGCCCCCGTGATCAGTACGTCCTCACCGACCAGCGGAAAGGAGAGCGCGGTGTGCACGGCGTTGCCGAAGGGATCGAAGATCGCGGCGATGTCGAGGTCCACCGGAGCACGGTGCACCCATACGTTGGAGGCGGGCAGGGCCACGTACTCGGCGAAGGCACCGTCCCGGCCCACCCCCAGACCGATGGTGCTGCGGCAGAGGTGCCTCCGCCCGGCGAGGCAGTTGCGGCACTTGCCGCAGACCAGATGACCCTCGCCGCTCACGAGGTCACCCACCGCGATGTCGGCCACGTCCGCGCCGACTGAGGCGACCTCGCCCACGAACTCATGGCCGAGGACCCTCGGGGTGTCCACGGCCCCCCGCGCCCATGAGTCCCAGGAACGGATGTGCAGGTCGGTGCCGCAGATTCCGGTGCGCAGCACCTTGATCAGCACATCGCCGGAACCAGTCTCGGGCTCCGGCACGTCCATGAGCCACAGACCGGGCTCAGCGTGCTGCTTGACAAGTGCCTTCATCGGGGCGGCTCCAGGCAGGAAATCGTGGCAGAGCATGACAGAGACGACAGCAGTCATGTTTTGCCGCAATGGCGCCAAACTATGTCAGCGCGGGTCAGGGACCTGCACCAATCTGCCGAGCGCGGCCCCGGGAGTCCATCGAGGATTTCTTAAACGGGACCACAGCGGAACTTCACACGGCGGCGCGGAGCGGAGATCAGGTGCGGGCATCGGTCGCGTTTCGGGCCTCCCGGTGCGAGCCTGGGAGGATGAGCTGGGCTTCGTGGACGACCACGGGTGTGTACTCCGGGCGCGGCGGAGTGCACACCGACGAGGTCGGGGTGCTGACCGGGGACCTCACCGTGCACACCACATGGGCCGGTGGTGAGGCGCGGGTGGCCGTGCAGTACAGCGGTGCCTCCGACTGGTTCACGATGACGGGCAGCCCCATGGCCTGCGCCACCGAGGACGAGAGCCGGGCCCTCCACCAGGCCGTGGTCCAGGCCGTCGAGGAGGGAGGCGGCGCGACCGTCCCCCCGGTGCCCCGCGCCCCGGCGCAGGAGCCCCCGGCTCCTCAGTGAGGCGCACCCAGCGCCGGGAGAGCCCTCCCTTTCACCTCACGCGCCGCCCTTTCCGTGCGCCCCTCAGACCCAGCGCCGCCAGCACCCGGGCGAGACGACCGCCGCGGCCGACCGGTCGCTCACGCCACCGCACGACACCCAGCGTCCGCGACCCCGGGGGCGCCGCTGGCCAGGACACCGTCGCGACCGCTCCGGGCACGGGAGCGGCGATGGACCCGGGCTCCGGGGAGGGAGCGTCTGGGGTGCCCGGCGCGGCTGGACACCGCGGCTGATCCCCCGACCCCCGCACGCCACGCTCTCTCCCCGGCGGGGGCGCCGGCCTCGCCCGACGCACACAGCCGGGCGCCGAGCCCGCCGTTCCAGCCGTCTCAGGGGTGGGCACCACGCCCGGTACCGGTGCGGAGGGGCTCGTCTCCAGCGCCCTCGCGCGCGCCACTCCCCCGGCGGCCGCCGCTCCCCCACCGGTCCACCGCCAGGCTTCCGGAGGATGGGGCACCACACCCAGAGGTCCCCAGGCCATAGCGGCCGCCCCGCGCACGGCATCGGGCGCTCCGCCGGACGGACCCGCCGGATGTGCGGGCTTGTCCACCACGCCGTGCGCCTCCGCCACGCCCGGCATCGCTCCGCCCACCGACGTCCGCCGTGGCACGAGGTCCGGTTCGCCGCTCACCACCGGCGCGGGCCGGGCCAGTCGGGCCCGGCCGAGCGCGTCCGCCAGCCGAACCCGGTACCAGAGGGTCTCGTCCGGGTCCTCCGCCCAGAGCAGCCGCTCCATCACCCCGTCCTGGACGGCGGCCGACCATGGCGGGGCCATGCCGGAACCAGGCCGCAGCTCTCTCAGATAGGACCGCTCGACGGCGTCGGTGACCGATTCGGCGAGCGTGACCGGATCGAGGGAGGCTGCGATAGCCGCCGCCCGCGCCCAGGGATCCCGGGTCCACTGGATCAGCCCGGCCAGCCGCCGGGCACGCCAGTTCCGCGCCCGCCGGTCCTCGCCCGCCGCCAGCCTGGCCACCATCTCGGCGGGCGCTCTGCCGGTCAGCAGCCCCGCGTGCCGCCGGGCGAACTCCTCGACCTCGTCCGCGAGATAGAGCCAGACGACCGTTCGATAGCGGTTCAGATAGCAGCGGACGGGGGTGAGATGGCCGGTCCGGGCGAGCCGCCCGAAGCGGGCTGGATGAATGCCGATCAGCCCGGCACCCCGTGTCGCGCCCACCGTCCGCACACGGTCGCGCAGGGCCTGCGGAAAGCCCGGGGCCGCGCGCACCCGCGCGATCTCCTCCTCCGCGATCAACGCGGGTCCCCGGCCGTCGTGTGAGGTGACACCGATGTGTCCGAGGTCGACGGCCAACTCGACCTCCGTGCCCCTCAGGCCGAGCTCCCGAGCGGCCTGCCGCAAGGTCAGCCCGGGCGGATGCCCCGTCTTCCCCGTCGCTGCCGACGGAGGATCCACCGCACCCCCGCTCTCCACTCCCGGTCGCGGGACGAGGTCCGGACGCCGCCGCGAGCGCCGCTCTCCCTCTGCTACCGCCGCCTCGGCAGACGCACCCGATACCGCTGCCGCCGACGTCGTTCGCCGTAAGGTCATCTTGGTCTCCCCCGTGAGGTTCTCTGACTCCCGGTGATGACCGTAGCCCGCGGCGGAAGACTTCCGCAGGGCCTGTGGATAACCCTCAAAAACTAGCGTTCTCGCAGGTCAGCGGGCATTTGCTCCGGGCTGTCGCGCCGCCACGCTCAGATGCTCGCCCACCCGGTTGACCATGAGCGTCATCTCGTACGCGATCTGACCGACGTCGGCCTCGGCCTCGCTGAGAACGCAGAGGCAACTGCCGTCCCCGGCCGCCGTGACGAAGAGCAGCGCCTCGTCGAACTCGACCATGGTCTGTCGGGCCCGGCCGGCCCGGAAGTGGCGTCCGGAACCCCGGGCGAGCGAGTGCAGACCGGAGGAGACAGCGGCGAGATGCTCGGCGTCCTCCCGCGCGAGACCCGAGCTCGCGCCTGTGACCAGGCCGTCGTTGGACAGTACGAGTGCGTGCTTGATGTGCTCGATCCTCTTGGTCAGGTCGTCGAGCAGCCAGTCAAGTCCCTTGTCCAGCGGCATGGTTGTTCCTTCCCCGAGCATGCGTTCCCCGTGTTGCCGTAAGCCTTTCGCACGGCGAGCGGCAGGGCAAGGTGCAACCGCCGCAATAAATCGAGCAACCGTGCGACGTACATTCGAATGGCATATTCGGACCCGGCCTCGCACCAGGTCGGTGACACCACCCCCACTCCGGACGCCATGCCCGCACCGCGCCGAGTGAGAACGATTTCACGCGCCCTGCTGGACGACCTGGAAGGAGAAGGTCTGATTGCGCTCGGTCGAGCAGGCGTAGAGAAGAATCGCGGGCCCGGGCGCCGCGAAGCAGAGGTTGTCGACCGACCTCACCTTGCTGGTGGCCGAATTGATGAGGTGTTTCTGGTAGGGATTGGCGGCCCGGCAAGCGGTCTGAATGATGTTGTAGGCGGGGAGCGGCGGCGTAATACTGCGCCGGTCAAGACACATGCCACTGAGTGATGTCACGCGATATTGCCCCGAACCGATCCGCTCGATATCGAAAAGCTGGGAGGGAGAATCCGCGACGGACCCGCAGGAGGCAGGGACTATCCGCGCCCCCACGACCGTCGAAGCATTCTCGACATCAAGACACTTTCCCGTGTGCGTAAGAATTCGATAGCGGCCATTGCCCAGAGGGGCCGGATCCGTACGAGAGGGGGAGAGACCCGCCACGGCCCCGGCGGGATCGTCGGCCGTTAAGGAACGGCGCTGGGCCAGGGAGGACTCGGATTCAGCGGAGACCCTGGTCAGCGGCGTCTCGTCGGCCATGATGGCCGTGGGGGCGGAGCCGGGGCCGAGCGCCGCGGCGACACAGACGACGGCGGCCGAACTCCGGAGGAGCGGGGGGCGCGGCATGGACGGTCCTGCCTTTCCAGCACGAGGGGCGATGGCCGGGACCAGCCTCGGCAGTTCCCGGCCCGGCAGCACAAGCCTGCCCGTGCGAGCCCGCCCAGAACAGGGCGCGCAACCACCCAACTCGTTGACTCATGTACCACCTCGGTGGGGCAGCCATGGATTCCGCCACCCTCGACGGGTGAGCGATAGCCACTCCATGGCCCGCGCGCCGACTTTCCCTCGGAAATGAGACCGAGCGCCGCCGCGACCACCACCCACCGTTCGACCTCAGCGCACATGGCTGGCCGATACCCGCCCCGCACCGGCGTGGACGCGCGCCGCCCTGCCCGGCGGACGGTCGCCCTCGCGCCACCCGTGGCCACGTCAGCGGTTCATGTCAGCGGCCCAGGAGGGTCAGCGACCGATCTCCTTGCGCGAGACCCTGCGCAGCCGCTTCCGCTGGCTGGGGTCGAGCATCAGATAGGCCACGGCGGGCAGACCGACCACGACGAGCAGGGAGAACCAGAATCCGATCAGGGGCATCAGCAGCAGACCGACCACGACCCCGCCAATAACGATCTTCGTACGTGTTGACATCTCGCTCCTCCTCGCACCGCCCCGACCGCTCCTGCCTGAGGAACGCGCGGAACCACTCGACAGTTCCACTATGCGCCGCGACCGGGCCGAACGAGGATCCCTCGCCGCTGGGCGACGCGCCCACCCCGAGCCGTACCACCCGTCTCCACATCCGGCGACAGAGCCCACGGGAGGCTCATGTGAGGCAGATCACGCATTCACTCCACCCGCGAGTCCGGGCATTCGGCTATCATCGGCGACTCCCAGTCAGGCTAGTCAAGTTTGAGGAATGCGAATCATCGCTGTGCAGAGCCCTCCCGTGGCACCCCCCTCAGCCGCCCTCGCCCGTCACTCCACCGTGTTCCTTCCCGGCGACCCGCCCCGCTCGGGACGTGTCGCGTTCTGGCTCCCCGGCGACGACTCTCCTGGCGCCGACGTCCCGGGAGCCGCCACCGAACCCTTGACCGTCGTGACAGCCGACCTTCGCGCGTGGACCGTCTCCGCCGTGACCCTGCCCGTGGCCTCGGCCCTCCCGCTGCTGACCCGCGCACGGCTGATGCCGGACGCCTCCCGGGCGACCGCGTTCTGGGGCGCCGCCTCCCTCCTGGCCCTGGAGTTCGCCGCCCGTGGACTGCTGCTGCCCGGACTGACCGGCACCGACCACGACACCTGGCGCATCGCACCGCTCACCGCCACCGACGGGGAACGGGTGCGGGCGCTGGCCGCCGCCATGCCGCCCGAGGCCCACGCCGTACCGCTCGACGGCACGGACGGCACCGTCCTGCCCGAGCAGGAGGGTCTGCTGCGGGCGTTCCTGGACGCGGTGGCCGACGGGCTGCCGCGCTCCCCCGCGGCCGTTCTCGCCGCGGGTTCCGAGGCGTTCGCCGCACCGGAACCCCAGCATCTGCCCGGAGTCCGCGCCTGGGCCTCCGACCTCGCGGCCGCCCATGACTCCGGCGTACGCCTCTCCCTCCGGATCGAGGCCCAGAGCGAGCCCGACAGCACCCACCGCCCCGCCGATTCGGGCCCCGACGGCGAGGGGAACGAGCGCGGGCCGGCGTTCCGCGCCGTCCTCCAGATGCACAGCCTCAGCGACCCCGCCCTCGTCGCCGACGCGGCCGACGTCTGGGCGGGCGGCGACCGGGGGGCGGCGGCGTTCGGGCCGCGCGCCCAGATGGACGCCCTCATCGCGCTGCGCCGGGCGGCGCGCGCCTGGACACCGCTCACGCCGCTTCTGCACGCGGCCGTGCCGGAGGCGGTGGGCCTCGCCGATGAGGAGGTCGCCGAACTGCTCGCGGACGCCACCCCCGCTCTCGCCGCGTGTGGCGTCGCGGTGCACTGGCCCAGGGACATGGCACGGCGGCTCACCGAGCACGCGGTCGTCGGTCCGCCGCGCGACGGTTCGGACGGGATGTCCTCCCCTCTCGCCTCCGCTCCCCCGTCCCTGCTCTCCGCCGACGCACTGCTCTCGTTCGACTGGAGGTTCGCGCTGGACGGGGAGCCGCTGACCCGGGACGAGCTGGACCGGCTCGCCGAGGCCCACCGGCCCGTCGTGCGCCTGCGTGACCAGTGGGTCCTGGTCAACCCGGAGGACATCCGGCGCGCCCGAGACCGCCAGGACGGCGGCCTCTCCCCGCTGGAGGCGCTGACCGCCGTGCTCACCGGCTCGGCGGAGGTCGGTGGACGGCGGGTCGACGTCGAGGCGTCCGGCTGGGTGGCCGAACTGCGGGACCGGCTGGCCGATCCCGAGGACGCGGACCGGTCGGACCCGTCGGAGAAGGAGTTCGTCCAGCCCTCCGCCCTCACCGCGACCCTCCGCGACTACCAGCTGCGCGGTCTGCGCTGGCTGCACCGGATGACCTCGCTGGGCCTCGGCTGCTGTCTCGCCGACGACATGGGACTCGGCAAGACCATCACCTTGATCGCGCTCCATCTGCACCGCCAAGGCGACGCGTCGGCGACGGGCCCGACCCTCGTGGTCTGTCCGGCCTCGCTCATGGGCAACTGGCAGCGGGAGTTCGCGCGGTTCGCCCCCGACGTCGCGGTGCGCCGCTTCCACGGCGGCTCGCGCAATCTGGAGGACCTCGCGCCGGGCGAGGTGGTCCTCACCACGTACGGGACCATGCGGCTGGACGCGGCCCGGCTCGACGAGGTGCCCTGGGGCCTGGTCATCGCCGACGAGGCCCAGCATGTGAAGAACCCGTACTCGGCGACGGCACGGGCGCTGCGCTCCATCGGGTCCAAGGCACGCGTCGCGCTCTCCGGCACTCCGGTGGAGAACAACCTCTCGGAGCTGTGGGCGATCCTGGACTGGGCGACACCGGGTCTCCTGGGACGACTGGGTACCTTCCGTACCCGCTACGCCGACGCGGCCGAGAGTGGCACCGATCCGGCCGCCGCCCAGCGGCTGGCCGCGCTGGTCGGCCCGTTCCTGCTGCGGCGGCGCAAGTCCGACCCGGGGATCGCGCCCGAGCTGCCCCCGAAGACGGAGACCGACCACGCCGTCTCCCTCTCCTCCGAGCAGACCGGGCTCTACGAGGCCGTGGTCCGCGAGACGCTGGCCGCCATCGCCGGTGCCGACGGCATGGAGCGGCGCGGCCTGGTGATGCGGCTGCTCACGTCGTTGAAGCAGATCTGCAACCATCCGGCGCAGTACCTGAAGGAGGACCACCCGGAGGTGCCCGGCCGTTCGGGGAAGGTGGAGCTGCTCGACGAGCTCCTCGACACCATCCTCGTGGAGGGCTCGGGCGTGCTGGTGTTCACCCAGTACGTACAGATGGCGCGGCTTCTGGAGGGTCACCTGGCGGCGCGCGGTGTCGCGACGCAGTTCCTGCACGGCGGCACGCCCGTGGCCGAACGCGACACCATGGTGGCGCGTTTCCAGAGCGGCGCCGTACCGGTCTTCCTGCTGTCGCTCAAGGCCGCGGGCACCGGACTCAACCTCACCCGGGCCGAGCATGTCATCCATGTCGACCGCTGGTGGAACCCGGCGGTGGAGGCACAGGCCACCGACCGCGCGTACCGGATCGGCCAGACCCGTCCGGTCCAGGTCCACCGGCTGATCACGGAGGGCACCATCGAGGACCGGATCGACGCGCTCCTGGCCCGCAAACAGCGACTGGCGGATTCGGTGCTCGGCTCGGCCGAGAGCGGGCTGACCGAACTGAGCGACGCCGATCTGGCGGACCTCGTGGAGCTGCGCGGAGGTACGCGATGAGCGAGGGGCGACACATGCACGCGGACGAGGTGGAGCGGACTTTCGCGGCGCTGCCGCCGACCCGGGGCCGGGGCTTCGCCCAGACCTGGTGGGGACAGCGCTGGATCGGGGCACTGGAGGACACGGCGCTCGAAGCCGACCAGCTCACCCGGGGCCGCAAGGCCGCGCGGGCGGGGCTGGTGGGCGCGGTGTCGGTGCGCCCCGGGCGGATCACCGCCGTCGTCCGGGACCGGGACGGCACCGGGCACCGCTGTGATGTGCTGCTGTCCGTGCTGAGCGCCACGGACTGGGACCGCTTCCTGGATATGGCCGTGGACCGGGCGGGACACATCGCGGCGCTGCTCGACGGGGAGATGCCACCGCACCTGGTGGAGGACGCGGCCGGGGTGGGCGTCGATCTGCTGCCGGGCATCGGCGACCTGGAGCCCGAGTGCGACTGCGGCGCCTGGGATCTGTGTCCGCACGCGGCGGCTCTGTGCTACCAGGTGGCGCGGTTGCTGGACCAGGATCCCCTGGTGCTGTTGCTGGTCCGTGGGCGCGGTGGGCGACGGCTCCTGGACGAGCTGCACTCCCGTAGCGCCGCGCGAGCGGCCGCTCCCATGGTCTCGGAGACGGACGCGCACCGGGGGATGCCCGGGGTTCCCGCGGACGAGGCGTTCGGGATGGGCGGCATCCTGCCGTCGCTGCCCCCGGCGCCGGAACTGCCCGCGGCCCCTGGCCCCGCGCCCTCGGTGGAGACCGACCGGGCCCCGGGCTCCGGCGTCGACACCGACGCGCTGGAGTTCCTGGCGGCGGACGCCGCCGCGCGGGCCCATCGGCTGCTCGCGGAGGCGCTCGCGCCCGGGCATGAGCGGCTGCCCGTCGAGCCGGAGACGACCCGGGACCAGGACGCGGTC
>NZ_JBHVHF010000122.1:0-21741 GCF_042800315.1 Streptomyces sp. NPDC057638 | reverse complement strand
GTTCCGTGGAACCGCGCCGCAGTGACGTCACTCCTCCGAGGTGGACGTGCTCGCCGTCGTCGCGGAGGCGGTCTTCTTCGCGGCCGTCTTCTTGGCGGCCGCCGCCTTCGTGGTCGTCGTCTTCTTCGCGGCCGTCTTCTTCGCGGCGGTCTTCTTGGCCGCGGCCGTCGTGGCGGCCGTCTTCTTCGCCGGGGCCTTCTTCGCCGCCGTCTTCTTCTTGACAGGCCCCTTGGCGCGCTTCTCCGCCAGCAGCTCGAACCCGCGCTCCGGCGTGATCTCCTCCACGCTGTCAGCGGTCCGCAGCGTCGCGTTGGTCTCGCCGTCCGTGACGTACGGGCCGAAGCGGCCGTCCTTCACGACCACCGGCCGCCCGCTCACCGGGTCGGTGCCCAGCTCCTTCAGCGGCGGCTTGGCGGCGGCCCGGCCACGCTGCTTGGGCTGGGCGTAGATCGCCAGCGCCTGCTCCAGCGTGATGGTGAAGAGCTGGTCCTCGGACTCCAGGGAGCGCGAGTCGGTGCCCTTCTTCAGATAGGGGCCGTACCGCCCGTTCTGCGCGGTGATCTCCACGCCGTCGGCGTCGGCGCCGACGACCCGGGGCAGCGACATCAGCCGGAGCGCCTCGTCCAGGGTGACGGTGTCCAGGGACATCGACTTGAAGAGGGAGGCGGTCCGCGGCTTGACCGCGTTCTTGCCGGTCTTCGGGGTGCCCTCGGGCAGGATCTCGGTGACGTAGGGGCCGTAACGCCCGTCCTTCGCCACGATCTCATTGCCCGAGACGGGGTCCTTGCCCAGCGCGAAGTCACCGCTCGGCTTGGCCAGCAGCTCCTCCGCGTACTCCACGCTCAGCTCGTCGGGGGCGAGATCGCCGGGCACGTCGGCGCGCTGGTGGCCCTCCGCGTCCTTCTCGCCGCGCTCGATGTACGGACCGTACCGGCCGACCCGCAGCATGATGCCGCTGCCGACGGGGAAGCTGGAGATCTCGCGGGCGTCGATCGCGCCGAGATCGGTGACGAGCGCCTTGAGGCCGCCGAGGTGGTCTCCGTCGCCGTTGCCCGCGGCGGCCGCGGCTCCGGCCTCGGCACCGCCCTCGCCGAAGTAGAAGCGGCGCAGCCACGGCACCGCCTGGGCCTCGCCCCGGGCGATGGAGTCGAGGTCGTCCTCCATCTTGGCGGTGAAGTCGTAGTCGACCAGCCGCCCGAAGTGCTTCTCCAGCAGATTGACCACGGCGAAGCTCAGGAACGACGGCACCAGGGCCGTCCCCTTCTTGAACACATAGCCACGGTCGAGGATGGTCCCGAGGATCGAGGCATACGTTGACGGACGGCCGATCTCGCGCTCTTCCAGCTCCTTGACCAGCGACGCCTCGGTGTAGCGCGCGGGCGGCTTGGTGGCGTGGCCGTCGACCGTGATCTCCTCGGCGGCCAGCGCGTCACCCTCGGCGACCTGCGGCAGCCGCCGCTCGCGGTCATCCAGCTCGGCGTTCGGGTCGTCGGCCCCCTCCACATACGCCTTCATGAAGCCGTGGAAGGTGATCGTCTTGCCGGAGGCCGTGAACTCGGCGTCGCGGCCGTCACTCGCGGTCCCCGCGATCCGCACGGTGACCGAGTTGCCCACCGCGTCCTTCATCTGGGAGGCCACGGTCCGCTTCCAGATCAGCTCGTAGAGCTTGAACTGGTCCCCGGTGAGACCGGTCTCGGCGGGTGTGCGGAAACGATCACCCGAAGGACGGATCGCCTCGTGCGCCTCCTGCGCGTTCTTGACCTTCCCGGCGTAGACCCGGGGCTTGTCGGGCAGATAGCCCGCCCCGTAGAGCTGGGTGACCTGCGCCCGCGCCGCCGCCACGGCGGTCTCCGAGAGCGTGGTCGAGTCCGTACGCATATAGGTGATGAAGCCGTTCTCGTACAGCTTCTGCGCGACCTGCATGGTGGCCTTCGCCCCGAAGCCGAGCTTCCGGGAGGCTTCCTGCTGCATCGTCGTCGTACGGAAGGGGGCGTACGGAGAGCGGCGGTACGGCTTCGACTCGACCGAGCGCACCGAGAACGCGGCGTTCTCCAGGGCGGCGGCCAGGGCCCGCGCGTTCGCCTCGTCGAGGTGGAGCACCTGGGACTGGCCGGACTTCAGCTGACCGTCGGGACCGAAGTCGCGGCCCTGGGCGACCCGCTGGCCGTCGACGGTGTGCAGCCGGGCCGTGAGGGTGGAGGGGTCCGAGGGGTCACCGGGGCGGCCGGTGGAGAAGGTACCGGTCAGATCCCAGTACTCGGCGGAACGGAACGCGATCCGCTCCCGCTCCCGCTCGACCACCAGCCGGGTGGCGACGGACTGCACCCGGCCCGCCGAGAGCCGGGGCATGACCTTCTTCCACAGCACCGGCGAGACCTCGTAGCCGTAGAGGCGGTCGAGGATACGGCGGGTCTCCTGCGCGTCGACCATCCGCTGGTTCAGCTCGCGCGGATTGGCGACGGCCTCGCGGATCGCGTCCTTGGTGATCTCGTGGAAGACCATCCGGTGGACCGGGACCTTGGGCTTGAGCACCTCAAGCAGATGCCAGGCGATGGCCTCGCCCTCGCGGTCCTCATCGGTGGCCAGATACAGCTCGTCGGAGGCGGCGAGCTGTTCCTTCAGCTTTCTGACCTGGGCCCGCTTGTCGGCGTTGACCACATAGACCGGCTGGAAGTCATGTTCGACATCGACACCAAGGCGGCGCACCTCACCGGTGTACTTCTCGGGCACCTCGGCCGCGCCGTTGGGGAGGTCGCGGATGTGTCCGACGCTCGCCTCGACGACATAGCCGGGGCCGAGGTACCCCTTGATCGTCTTCGCCTTGGCGGGCGACTCGACGATCACAAGTCGGCGGCCGCCCTGCGCGGTCTCGCTGGTCGGGGACAACTTCGCTCTTCTCTCCGGTCGACGCTCGATGGGCAGTCACGACGGTACGGCGCTGGTGGCGCACCGCTGTGGCACGGGGGTGGTGCTGCTGCCGCTGCGGAGTGTGACGGTACAACCCGCCCCCGTGTCAAACGGCGAAAGCCCACAACGGCCACTCGAACGGTAACCCGAGTCCGGCTATTCCTGCCGCCCGGACCGGCGTCATGGTGTCCGGAGCCCTCCGCCCGGACGTACCGGAGGCCTCCTTCCGCCGCCCGGCGCGCGGCCGGACCGGGCCCGGTCGGACCCGCGACGGGGCCGTGCGGCGGGCCGGGGGACCCGTGGCGGCGGGAGGGGAGGCGCGCCGTCAGCGGTGGTGACCGCCTCGGTCGCCGCCGCCCCGCGCCGGGCGCCGCCCCCGCCGGATGCCCGGGACCGGTGACGGACCCGCGGCCGGTGCCCGGGGCACCCGGCTCCCCGCGGCCGCCGGCGTGCCGGGTCCGGCTCAGAGCCGCCCGAGACACCACACGCCGAGCGCCAGGCAGAGCACCCCGCAGACCGAGGTGACGGTGGCGGCGGCGGTCGCGCTCACCCCGTGGGCGACCGGTGCCCCATGGCGCAGCCGCACGCCCGTCCACAGCAGGAGTCCGGCTCCGAACAGCGCGAACGCCACTCCCGCGAAGATCGCCGGTCCGCTCTCCATGCCCGTTTCACCCGTCCTTCCGCCGACGCCCGCGCGATGCGGGGGTGCCCCGGCCGATGCGGGGGTGCCCCCGCCCGAGGCTGGCACCTCCGGGCGTCGGCGGAAGGAATTCAGGATGAACGACGCGTGGGTTCACCTGTGTAGCGGTGACATGGCGCCCTTCCCGGCGCGCGCCGACGCGTGCGGCGCCTGGTGATCGCCCGCTTCGTTCCCCCTCTGCCCCGTCCCCTGGCGTCGACGCCCTCCCCTGGCTCCCCCGGACCCTGGCCGCCGCGCTCCCCCGGCGGCGGGACCTCGCCTCCGTACGCCCTCGTCCAGCCGGGCCCGGGCGGGGGAGCGGCAGCGCTGTCACGGCTCTCCGGACCCCGGCAGCCGTAAACCGAACAATGGCCGATTCGCCCCGCTGATAAGGCGTGATCCACCCGCGCGGCGGCCCGGCCGGGCCGCGCCGACCGGAAGGTGCCCAGCGGGCGGACCAACCGGCGCGGGACCGAGCGCACGGCCGGACCGAAGGACGCCGGGACCGGACCGCCCCGGACCAGCGGGGCGGCGCCACGCCCTAGACCAGTGCCACGGCAGGGCGACGGCACGACCCGGACCGACGGGGCGGACCGGGGCACTACCGGCTTACCGTCGCTTCCCTGCCCCACACGGAGAATGAGAGCGATATACGCACGTCCAGGCTGATCGTCACACCGGCTCCAAGAACCCCTCCCCTACCAGTCGGCGCAGCACTTGGGGCGTGCGGTCCCGCAGCAACACCGGGTCCTCGTCGATCAGCTGGGCGATGGCGTCCAGCAGCCGCCCCGCGCTCAGCGTCCCGTCGCAGGCCCCGGCGAACCCACCGCCCACCGTGTCCACCTCGGTGGCCCGGCGCATCCCCCGGTGCTGACGGAGCACCACATGCTCGGGATGCTCCTCGCCCGGCCGCCCCACCTGCTCCTGCGTCACCTCGGCGGCCAGGGTGAAGCGATCCGCCAGCAGCGCCGCGTCATCACGGCCGCGCAGATAGTCCTGGCGGTCGAAGTGCGCCCGCACGGCGTCCCCGAGCGGCTGCTCCACGGGGTGCGGCCACTCCTCGGCCACGATCGACGGCTGTTCGGCACCGGACTTGCGCAGGGTGATCCAGCCGAACCCGATGGCCTTCGTCCCCCGCGTCTCGAACTCATCCAGCCACTCCTCGTACCGCCGGGCGTAGCGCTCGGGGTCACCCCGGTGGTCGCCGCTGTCGCGCAGCCACAGCTCCGCGTACTGCGTCACGTCCTGCACCTCGCGCTGCACGATCCAGGCGTCACAGCCGCGCGGCACCCAGGAGCGCAGCCGCTCCTGCCACTCCTCCCCCTCGATGTGCTGCCAGTTGGCGAGAAACTGGGCATACCCCCCGTCGTTGAGCCGGTCCCCCGCCCGCTGGACGAGCGTGCGGCACAGATCGTCCCCGCTCATCCCGCCGTCCCGATAGGTCAGCCGGGCGCCGGGCGAGATCACGAACGGAGGGTTGGAGACGATCAGGTCGTATGTCCGCCCGTCGACCGGCTCGAAGAGCGAGCCCTCCCGGAGCTCGGCCTCCGGGGCCCCGGAGAGCGCGAGCGTGAGCCGGGTGAAGGCGAGCGCGCGCGGATTCAGATCCGTGGCGGTGACCCTGGTGGCGTGCCGGGTCGCGTAGAGCGCCTGGATACCGGAGCCCGTACCCAGGTCCAGCGCGGAGGCCACGGGAGTCCGCACGGTGATGCCGGCGAGCGTGGTGGAGGCGCCCCCGACTCCGAGGACGACCCCCTCGCCCTGGCCACCGGCGCCGCCCGCGCCGCCGACGGCGCATCCGAGGTCGGACACGACGAACCAGTCCTGCCCCTCGGGCCCGGCATAGGGACGGACGTCGACCGTCGCCCGCACTCCGTCCCCGTCGGGCACCAGCCAGCCGTCCTCCAGCCCGGCCGCCACGGGCAGCGCGGCGGGCGCCCGCTCGGCGGACACACTCCGCTGGAGCAGGAAGAGCCGCACCAGCGTCTCCAGGACCCCGTCTCCCCGGGTGGCGCGCAGCGCGGGCACGGTCTCGCCGCGCGCGAGGGCGGCGTACGCGGGCGCCCCGAGCAGCTCCAGCAGGCCATCGGCGGTGAAGGCCCCGGCGAGCAGCGCCTCGCGCAACAGGGGAGCGCTGGCGGGCGAGGGAAGTCCTGGAATCACACTGGTCGTACTCACCCGCCCATTGTGGCCCCCGCCACTGACAACCGCCCGGGGCCCCGGCGGCAGCGCCCGTCGCCTCTCTTGGCCCGGAGCTCCGCGGGGGCCCTCTCGTGGGTCAGGAGGGTGTCAGGAGGACGCGGGCGCCCCCGCGGCCGGGTCCTTCGCCGCCAGCGGCTTGCAGCCCGTCTGCTTGGCCATGGCCTGGCCGGTCTCCCCCGAGCGCAGCTTGTTGCGCGCGCTCTGGTTCTGCTCGATCTTGGCGAGCCCGTCGGCGACCGGCTGGAGGCCGTCCGCGAACTCCTGCTGGTCGGCGGTGTCCAGCGCGTCGATCTGCTTCTTCAGGTCGAGGTAGGAGGCGGCGTTGGCGTCCAGCTCGGCCGCCGCGGCGGGCACGAGCTGCTTGCCGTTGTCGACCGGCGGATCCCCGGCCTCGCGGAAGGCCACAGCCAGCGCCTTGTTCACATCGGAGAGCTCCTGGAACGCCTTGGAGTCCGCGGCCTGGATGGCGGTCGGCTTGCCGTCCGTGGCGGTCGCGCGGATGAGCTGCTCGGCGGCGGCCTGCTTCTCGATCTGCGGCTTGGCGGCGTCACAGTACTTCTTGGCCCAGTCGTCGACCGTGAACTTGTCCTCGTTGTCGCTGCAACCGGACAGCGCCAGTACCAGTACCGCACCGCCGGACAGTGCGACCGCAAGCTTCTTCTTCACCGGATCGGTCCCTTCCAAGGCTCCTCGGCCCCGGAACATACACGCCACGCGTACGGCAGCCGCATGCCGTCCACCCGGTTCATTACCTTTTGAAGCCATTTGCACCAAGGGAGACAAGACTCACGGCGGCCGAAAGAAGGGCGGGTGACGCGCCAAAACACGCCCCCCGCCCTCTCCTTGGCGCCGCTCCGGACACGATCCGGGCACCCACCCCCGTACCGCCCCCGGAAATGTCCCGGCGGCGCCCCGGGACCGAGCCCGGAGAGCGCCGCCGGAGAGGAGCGGGCGGAAGAGCCGGAGGAGGAGCGGACAGAGGAGCGGGAGGAGAGGACCGAGGAGAGAGCCGGAGGGCGCGGAAGGCCCGGGAACGCCCGGCCCGCCACCGCCCCTCCCCGTACCGCCCCGAACACGAGCACGGAACCGGAGGTCAGCGGGCGATCAGCGGACCGGAGGTCACCGACCGCCCGCACCGGCCCCTCTCCTCAGACCCGCACCGGCCCTTCTCCTCGGAAAGGCTCCGATTCCTCCCCTCCGACCTTCAGGGGATCAGGAGACCACCGCCGGATCCGGCGACGTCGCGCTCCGCCCGGCCGCCTCGGGCTCGTCCTCCACGGCGATTCCGCGCCGCTTCGACACATAGACCGCGCCCACGATGATGGCGATGGCCAGCACGGCCACCAGCGCCCGCGTCAACGGGCTCGCGTCGTCCCCGTAACTGAACTGGATCACCGCGGGCGCGATGAGCAGCGCCACCAGATTCATCACCTTGAGCAGCGGGTTGATGGCCGGGCCCGCCGTGTCCTTGAACGGGTCGCCCACGGTGTCGCCGATGACGGTGGCGGCATGCGCCTCACTGCCCTTGCCGCCGTGGTGACCGTCCTCGACCAGTTTCTTGGCGTTGTCCCAGGCTCCGCCCGAGTTCGCGAGGAAGACCGCCATCAGCGTCCCGGTGCCGATCGCGCCCGCGAGGAACGCCCCGAGCGCGCCCACTCCGAGCGAGAAGCCGACCGCGATGGGCGTCAGCACCGCCAGCAGACCCGGGGTGGCCAGCTCCCGCAACGCGTCCCGGGTGCAGATGTCGACGACCCGTCCGTACTCCGGCTTCTCGGTGTAGTCCATGATCCCCGGGTGCTCGCGGAACTGCCGCCGCACCTCGTACACCACCGCGCCCGCCGACCGCGAGACGGCGTTGATCGCCAGCCCGGAGAAGAGGAAGACGACGGCCGCGCCGAGGATCAGCCCCACGAGGTTGTTGGGCTGCGAGATGTCCATGACGAGATTCATCGGGGCGCCATCGCCGAGCTTCTCCCCGACGTCGCGCGCCGCCGTCGCGATGGCGTCGCGGTACGAACCGAACAGCGCGGCCGCCGCGAGCACCGCCGTGGCGATGGCGATGCCCTTGGTGATCGCCTTGGTGGTGTTGCCGACGGCGTCGAGGTCGGTCAGGACCCGCGCGCCCGCGCCCTCGACGTCACCGGACATCTCCGCGATGCCCTGGGCGTTGTCGGAGACCGGCCCGAAGGTGTCCATCGCCACGATGACACCGACGGTGGTGAGCAGCCCGGTCCCGGCGAGCGCGACCGCGAAGAGCGCCAGCATGATCGACGCGCCGCCGAGCAGGAAGGCCCCGTACACGCCGAGGCCGATCAGCAGAGCGGTGTAGACGGCGGACTCCAGACCGATGGAGATTCCGGCGAGTACGACGGTGGCCGGTCCGGTCAGCGAGGTCTTGCCGATGTCGCGCACGGGACGCCGGTTGGTCTCGGTGAAGTAGCCGGTCAGCTGCTGGATCAGGGCCGCGAGCAGGATGCCGATGGTGACGGCGACCAGGGCCAGGATCCGGGGGTCGCCCTCATGGGCGCGGATCCCGGCGTCGGTGACGCCCTTGAGGTCCGCGTAGGAGGACGGCAGATAGACGAAGACCGCCGCCGCGACCAGGGCGAGGGAGATCAGCGCGGAGACGAAGAACCCGCGGTTGATGGCGGTCATCCCGCTGCGGTCGGCGCGCCGCGGGGCGACCGCGAAGATGCCGATCATCGCGGTGACCACGCCGATCGCCGGAACGATCAGCGGGAAGGCGAGCCCGGCGTCACCGAACGCCGCCTTGCCGAGGATGAGTGCCGCCACCAGGGTGACGGCGTAGGACTCGAAGAGGTCGGCGGCCATGCCGGCGCAGTCGCCGACGTTGTCGCCGACGTTGTCCGCGATGGTGGCCGCGTTGCGTGGATCGTCCTCGGGAATGCCCTGCTCGACCTTGCCGACGAGGTCGGCGCCGACATCCGCGGCCTTGGTGAAGATGCCGCCACCGACACGCATGAACATCGCGATCAGCGCGGCTCCGAGACCGAAGCCCTCCAGCACCTTGGGGGCGTCGGCCGCGTAGACCAGCACGACACACGCGGCGCCCAGCAGACCGAGGCCCACCGTGAACATGCCGACCACGCCTCCCGTACGGAAGGCGATCTTCATGGCTTTGTGCGCGACGGCGGTCAGATCCTTCTCGGGCTCACCCGGTGCCGGGGTCGCCTCACGTGCCGCGGCGGCCACGCGGACATTCGCCCGTACCGCCAGCCGCATACCGATATATCCGGTGGCCGCCGAGAAAATCGCGCCCACCAGGAAGAACACCGAACGCCCCACCCGTTGCGCCCAGTCATCCGCCGGGAGAAGCAAGAGCAGGAAGAAGACCACGACGGCGAAGACACCGAGGGTGCGCAACTGCCTTGTGAGATAGGCGTTCGCCCCCTCCTGCACCGCCGAGGCGATCTTCTTCATCGAATCCGTACCCTCCGGAGCGGAGAGCACCTGACGCACCAGCAATTGCGCCACGACCAGCGCGGCCAAGGCCACCACGGCAATGACGATAATGATCAAACGATTGTCGTCCGTCAGCACCGCTGCCGCGTACGACGTGGGGTGATGATCAGTTAGTTCTGAAGTGAAGAGCCCCGCCATTCGTCCTCCTTGACGTCGTCCAGAGCCCAAGATGTGGACGGATTGTAGGGAGCGGAACCTGATCAAAACAGGGCGCTGCACATGCTGTGGACCTTGAATGGCTACTCAGCAAATGATCGAGTTCCGAAACCCTGCCCGAATGAGGTAATGGGGCGAATGCATTGACCCTTGATCGATGATCTAGAGAAAAGGAAAGAACCCCTGCTCAGCCACTACTTCGTCGAGAAGACAATCATCCCGGCGGTCCGGGATATCAACGGAAGATCCTTTGTGGAGATCACAGAGAACAGTCACGCGATCTCTGGCCTGATCGGTGATCTCATCACGGGCACACGGTGATGCCCCCGCCCGAACCCGCGCCCACCACCCTGCCAACGCCACCGCCACCGGCGGCCGATGAATCGACGGATCGACGGATCGACAGCACCCATACGGCGGTACGGAGCCGGGCTCGGCGGCACCCGCGCCCGACCCGCATCCGGCCCGCATCCAGCCCTCACGCGCCCGAAGACAGCGGTGAAGGTCCACACGTACGCATACGGCGGTACGAGCGGCCCGGCGCGGGGAGAGGGCGGAAGGCACCACGACGGTGATGGCCGCCAAGGGAGCGGGGAGCCCTGACGGGATCACCCGGGCGGGCCATCGCAACGCGCCGGGCGGCAGAGCCCGCGGAGCCCGCGGAGCCCGCGGACAAGGATCACACCGACGGGGAGCACGGGAGGCGATCCACCGCACGGAACGGCCCCGGAAGGCTGTCGGTCCCACACGACGGCCTGACATGACGGCCCGACAGGACAGAACCAGCGAAACGAACCTGGCAGGAGAGGCCCGCCGAACCCGACGGGACGGAGCACCGAACGCGCCAGTGGACCGAACAGGGAGCACCGCGACGACGGAGACCCGAGACGGAAGAGGAACCCGAACGGGACCGATGCCCCCAGGCAGGGACGGGCCAGAACCGCGAAGACCAAGACACGCCACGAATCCGACGACCAAAACGAGCCGAGGTCAGGTCAGGTCAGGTCAGGTCAGGAAACCGCTCTCGGGCTAGGGACTCACGTCAGCTCGGGGATCACTCCCAAACCGGGGGAACCCGCCATCGGCTCGGGGACCACTCCCAGACCAGGGAAACCCATCGCCACCTCAGGGGCCACTCCCAGGTCAGGGGAGCGCGGAGACCGATGTGGCCGGCCAGCTCATCCGGATGACACCACCCCGGTCGTCGCAGCGCACTTCGACATCGTCGACCAGGCCGCTGATGACCGCGAGCCCCATCTCGTCCTCGGTGTCCTCGGCGTCCGCGGTGTCCTGCGCGGGTCGGGTCTCACGGCACCCGGGCGCCACCGTCGCGCCACCCGGGGCCGGAACGTCATCGCCGACCTCGATGGAGAACATCTTCTCCTCGTCCGTCAGCACCACCCGGACGGGGTCCGTGATCCCATGGGCGCGGTGCAGCCCCACGGCGCGGCTGCACGCCTCACCGACCGCGAGCCTGACCTCGTCGAGCACGGCCTCGTCGACCCCGGCCCTGCGCGCCACGGCGGCGGCCACCAGACGGGCCGTCCTGACGTGCTCCGGCTGGGCGCTGAAGCGAAGTTCGACGGTGGCCATCGCGGATCCCCCTAGAACGTACGGGCGTGCATCTCAGAGGCCTGGACTCGCCCGTCCAAGGCCCCTCTCTCCTCCGGGGGCCCGACGGCCCCCGGTCAGCCTCAGTCGGCCGCGGAGACGGCTTCGTCGACCGTGGTGTGGATCGGGAACACCTTGGTCAGGCCCGTGATCCGGAAAATCTTGAGAATGCGCTCCTGGTTGCAGACCAGACGCAGCGACCCCTCATGCGCGCGCACGCGCTTCAGGCCGCCCACCAGCACACCAAGCCCGGTTGAGTCGAGGAAGTCCACACCCTCCATATCGACGACGAGGTGGTAGCTCCCGTCGTTCACCAACTCGACCAACTGCTCGCGCAGCTTGGGCGCGGTATACACATCAATCTCGCCACCGACCTCGACGACCGTACGGTCGCCGGCGGGCCCGGACACATTGCGAGTCGACAGGGACAGGTCCACGAGTCCTCCAGCACCTTGCTATCGAGCGGCCGCCCCGATCAGGTCTCCCCGGCGGAGCCGGAGGACGGTCGCCAGCCGCGATGGCATTCAATCACTTACGGGCAGCCATGCACGACGCCTAGGAACCATTGTCCGTCACGCCAGTGACACACTCGGTGCCGATGGCCAAGAATCTCCGTCCCAGACGACCACCCGAGAGCGGGGACACCCGCCCCTCCCCCGGTGCGGTACTCGACCGGCTCACCGCCGGGGCGGGCCGGGCCTCGCGCATCACTCATACGGAGCACTTGCCCCCGCGCCCGGGCCGCCATGCCATCTGGCCCGACCGCATCCGGCCAGAAGTGATCAACGCCATTCGGGCGATCGGCGTGGAGCACCCCTGGGCCCATCAGGCGACCGCCGCCGAGCACGCGCTGGACCGCGAATCGGTCGTGATCGCCACCGGCACCGCCTCCGGCAAGTCGCTCGCCTATCTGGCCCCCGTGCTCTCCGCCCTCCTGGACGGCTCCGAGGCCCCGAACGGGCGGGGCGCGACCGCCCTCTACCTCGCCCCGACGAAGGCCCTCGCCGCCGACCAGTGCCGCGCCGTCAAGGAGCTGACGGCCCCGCTCGGCACCCGGGTGCGTCCCGCCGTCTACGACGGCGACACGCCGGTCGAGGAACGCGAATGGGTGCGTCAGTACGCCACGTACGTCCTCACCAACCCAGACATGCTGCACCGGGGCATCCTCCCGTCCCACCCCCGCTGGTCCTCCTTCCTGCGCGCCCTGCGCTATGTCGTCATCGACGAGTGCCACACCTACCGGGGCGTCTTCGGCTCGCATGTCGCCCAGGTGCTGCGCCGTCTGCGCCGGATATGCGCCCGCTACGGCGCCGACCCGGTCTTCCTGCTCGCCTCGGCCACCGCCGCCGAACCCGCCGTGGCCGCCGGACGGCTCACCGGCGTGCCGGTACGGGAGGTGGCCGACGACGCCTCGCCCCGGGGCGAGCTGGTCTTCGCCCTCTGGGAGCCACCGCTCACGGAACTGCACGGCGAGAAGGGCGCCCCGGTCCGCCGTACCGCCACCGCCGAGACCGCCGACCTCCTCACCGATCTGACCGTGCAGGGAGTGCGGACGGTGGCATTCGTCCGCTCCCGGCGCGGCGCCGAGCTGATCTCCGTCATCGCCAAGGAGCGCCTGGCCGAGGTGGACCGCTCCCTTCCCAGGCGGGTCGCCGCCTACCGGGGCGGCTATCTCCCCGAGGAACGACGGGCCCTGGAACGTGCCCTGCACTCGGGTGAGCTGCTGGGGCTCGCCGCCACCACCGCCCTGGAACTGGGGGTCGACGTCTCCGGCCTCGACGCGGTGGTGATCGCCGGGTATCCGGGGACCCGGGCGTCGCTCTGGCAGCAGGCGGGGCGCGCCGGGCGCTCGGGCCAGGGCGCCCTGGCCGTGCTGGTGGCCCGGGACGATCCACTGGACACGTATCTCGTGCACCACCCCGAGGCGCTCTTCCAGCGGCCCGTGGAGTCCACGGTCCTCGATCCGGACAACCCCTATGTGCTCGCGCCCCATCTGTGCGCCGCCGCCGCCGAACTGCCGCTCACCGAGGACGACCTGGCGCTGTTCGGCCCCGCCGCCCCGGGCCTCATGCCCCAGCTGGAGGCCGCCAGACTGCTGCGCAGACGGGCCTCGGGCTGGCACTGGACGCGGCGCGAACGGGCCGCCGACCTGGCCGACATCCGGGGCGAGGGGGGCCGCCCGGTCCAGATCGTCGAGGAGGGCACCGGCCGGCTGCTGGGCACGGTCGATGCCTCCGCCGCCCACACCACGGTCCACGAGGGCGCCGTCCACCTCCACCAGGGCCGTAGCTATCTGGTGCGCCGGCTGGACCTGGAGGACTCGGTGGCCCTGGTGGAGGAGGCCGTACCGCCCTACTCCACGACCGCGCGTGACATCACCTCCGTCTCCGTGCTCGACACCGACACCGAGATCCCCTGGGGTCAGGGCCGTCTCTGCCTCGGTTCCGTCGAGGTCACCAACCAGGTCGTCTCCTTCCTGCGCCGCAAGCTCGTCACGGGCGAGGTGCTCGGCGAGACCAAACTCGACCTTCCACCGCGCACCCTGCGCACCCGCGCCGTGTGGTGGACGGTCACCGATGACCAGCTCGACGCCGCCCGGATCATCCCGGAGCAACTCGGCGGGGCCCTGCACGCCGCCGAGCACGCCTCCATCGGCATGCTCCCGCTCTTCGCCACGTGTGACCGCTGGGACATCGGCGGGGTATCCGTGCCCCTGCATCCGGACACGGGGCTGCCCACGGTCTTCGTGTACGACGGCCACCCCGGCGGGGCGGGTTTCGCCGAGCGGGCCTTCCACACGGCCCGGTCCTGGCTCACCGCGACCCGTGAGGCCATCGCCGCCTGCGAGTGCGCGTCCGGCTGTCCTTCCTGCATCCAGTCCCCCAAATGCGGCAACGGCAACGAGCCCTTGGACAAGCGGGCCGCTGTCCGGCTGCTGACCGAACTGCTGAAGGGAGCGCCCGCCCCGGAACCGGAGTAGCGCACCCGGGAGGGGCACCCGCGGCATCACGCTCCCCGACGGCCCGGGCCGTACGGGAGCGGCCGCGGCTCCCAAGGCGCCCGGCCCGGCGCCGGGCCGCCCTGGCCAAGGGCGCTCTCCGGGCACCAGGACCCGGGTGACACATCGGTGCGGCCAGGCGGCGGGCAGTCGGGCCGGGCGGGGGCGAGAGCGCTGCCCTCCCGGCGGCGGGCGCCGCTCTCCCCGGCCGGGGAGTCCGCGCGGAGCAGGTCCTGGCGCCCGGGCCAGGGCGCTCTCCGACGTGCTTCCCCACCGCCCGCCGACCCCTCCGGTGAGATGAGCCCGGCCCCCCGGTCCGGCCTGCCCCGGAACCTGCCCGGCCTTATCCACCACCCTGGCCCCGCGCCCCAGATGCGTCCCGGCCCCACCCAACACCTCGGCTTCGGCCACCAGGCCCTGTCCGGGCGACGTCTCCCGCCGGACCGCCCCGAGCCCACCCGTCGGCGGTCTCCCCGGGCCCCGGCCGGGCGCGTCCTCCCCCATCGCGTCCCCTGGGCCCGCACGCGCGCGCACCGCCGGGGCATAGGGCCCCGCCCTGACCCGCGCCGTCACCTCGGCGATCTCCCCATGGAGCACACAGCGCACCAGCTCGGCGCCCTGCTCGCGGGCCACCTCGCGGGCCACCCCACAGGCCGTTCCCGACCCCCTGAGGGCGAGGTCGGCCGCCGCCAGGGCCGCCAGGTCGGCCGCGCCCCCGGCCCGGTGCCGGGCCGCCATCACCTGTCCCATGGCGAGCACGGCCGCGAACACCCCGCACAGCGCCATCGCCACCAAGGCCGCGTACACGGTCGCGGATCCCCTGTCCCGGGCGAGGCCGCCGTGCCGGGGCCGGGATCGGCGCCAGGCGCCAGGCGGTCCGCCGTACCGTGCGGACCGCTGACCGGTACGACGGGTCTCACCACCGGGCATGGGGACCGGCCTCCTCCGTGGCGAGGCCGTCGTCCTCGGCGAAGGCGACGGCCTCGGCGCGCAGCGTCAGGGCGAGCCGTCGGGGGCCCGGGGCGGGGGCCTCCACACGGACCCGCCAGAGCGTGCCGGTGCGGCGCAGGGTGACCGTGGCCCCGCGCGGTGCGGCGGCACGCGCGGCGGCCAGGACCGCCGGGCGCGGCTCGGAGCGTGCGGCGGCGCGCGCTCCCGCCCGAGCGGCGTCGACGCACTGGAGTTGGGCCGAGGCGGCCGTCACCGCCCAGACGAGCGCCATGGTGAAGAGCACCAGAACGGGCAGCACCACAGCGGCCTCCGCCGTCACCGAGCCCCGGTCCCCCGGTACCGGGGCCCGGCCCCGCGGCCGTGGCTCCGAACCCCGGCCTCGCCAGGTCCACCGGGTCATCCGGCCACGCGACGCCATCGCCGGATCCCGTTCCCGCCTCACCCGCTCCGGGCCCGGGCCCCTCGCCAGCGCCGATCCCGCCGACTCCTCCGGGCGCCCATGTGCCCGGGACCGTCGCGGGTGCCACCGCCCACATGGGCACCGCGAGAAGGTGGCCACTGGGCCGGGCGCGGGGCGCGGCGACGGGATCGGGCCGCTGGCTCGTGGTTGATCAGAACGGCGCATCGAGGGCCCTTCGCACAAGCGAGGTGAGGGCGTCCGTGACGACAGCACTAGTGACGATCTTGTAGAGCACCGCCGCCAGGGCGCACGCCGCGATGGTCCCCATCGCGTACTCGGAGGTGGTCATTCCGGCGTCACCGCCACGGATCCCACGGGGCCCGCGACGCAGCGTCCTCAGACGTCCAGGGGTCGATTGACGCATGTGGTCCCTCCTCAGGGTCACAGGGGTTGTGTTCTCGGATGGCCGCGAGGCCGTGTCAGCGCGAGGCCGTGTCAGTCCGCGCTGTCGTGTCAGTCCGCGCCGCCGCGCTGCTGTCAGGGGGCGCTCAGCAGCCCGTCCGCGAGCCCGATGACGACGGGGGCCACCCCGATCGCCAGGAAGGCGGGCAGGAAGCAGAGCCCCACCGGGGCCGTGATCAGCACCTGGGCCCGTGCGGCACGGACAGCGGCGGCACGGGCGCGATCCGCCCTGAGCCGCCCGGCCAGCCGGGCCACCGGTCGTGCGGCGGGTGCGCCGGTGGCGTCGGCGCGGGCCAGGCAGCGGGCGAGTTCGACGGCGCCCGGCAGTCGGCCGAACGCCTCCCACGCACGGTCCGGTTCGCCTCCCAGCCGCAGTTCCGCCGCCGTCTGGGCGAGCCCGGCACCCACCGGTCCGCCCAGGGCCTCCCCGACCGCCTCGGCCGCCTCCCGGGGGCTGGCCCCGGCCGCCACGCAGACCGCCAGCAGATCGGCCGCGAGGGGCACCTGGCACGCGCCCTCAGGGGCACCGCCACTCGGACCGTCGCCGCCGCCCCGGTCCCCGACTGGGGCACGCGGCCCCATGGCGGCCCGCCCCACACGGGGCAGCGCCCCCGGGGCCCGCCCCGGCCCGCCCCGCCACCACCACAGGCCAGCGCCCACGACGACCCCCAGGGCAGTGCCGTACACCCCTCCGACCAGAGCCCATCCCAGCGCCACGGCCCCCAGGGGCGCGGCCCAGCGCCGCGCCCACACCCCGGGTTCCAGGCGTCGCCGTCGCACCCTCCGCCCGCCCATGACGTCCTCGGCCCGCGCGCGGGCCCGTCGCAGGCGACGGCTCCCGGCGGCGGCGAGCCCGAAGCTGAGGACCACCGCCGCCAGCGCGATGAGCACGGTCACCGGATACGCGGTCATCGCGCGCCCCCGTCCTCGGCCCGCCGTACGATCCGTACCGCCCACCACAGACCGGACGCCTCCAGCGCCACCCCGGCGAACAGACACAGCCAGCCGCCCGGGGTGTACGACAGGACGCTGAGCGGCTGCGCGCCCAGAGCCGTGCCCAGGGCGAGGCCCAGGACGGGGAGCACGGCGAGCAGGGCGGCGGTCGCCCGGGGCCCGGCGAGCCGGGCCCGCAGATCACGGTGGTGGTCACGCTCCGCCCGCAGGGACTCCTCCAACCGGTCGAGGCCCTCGGCCAGGCCAGCGCCGCTGTCCACCGCCACCCGCCAGCAGGCGGCGACACCCACCAGCCCCTCGGCACCCGGTTCCCCCGCCGCGCCGCGCAGCGCGTGGGGCACATCGCCCCCGAACCGCGCCGCCGCGACCACCGCGGCCTCCCCCGGGCCCAGCCCGCCGGTGGATCCGGCCGCCCAGACCAGGGCACGGCCGGGAGTGAGCCCAGCCCTCAGCTCCCCGGAAAGCGCCCCGCAGAAGGCGATCACCTCCTCGGCCCGCCGCTCACGCCGCCGGGCACGCTCCTGAGCCGTCAGCCACACCCTCAGCAGGGGCACCGCCACCGCCCCGGCCACCAGCGGCAGGGGCGAACCACCGAGCACGGCCAGCACCATTCCCGCGGGCAGACACAGCCACTCGCGGCGCGCCCGGAGCAGAGCGGAGAGCCGCGGCGCCGACCAGGCCGGTTCCCCGCGCACCACGCCGCCACCGGCCAGCAGCAGACGCGCCCGGTCCTGGCCGCGATCCCTCCCGGCGGTCAGCCAGGCCGCCGCGCCCGCGCACACCGCCGCCAGGTGAAGCGGCTCCAGCGCCCTCATGAGCCGCCTCCAAGTCGCGCTCGCAGCGCCTGCCAGCCGCTCTCGCGCACGAACTCCCGCGCGCCCCAGCGCAGCGCGGGAACCGTCACCACCAGGCCGGCCCGGTCCCGCTCCAGCACATGGATCTCGGCGATCCGGCGGGTGCCGTCCCCGTCGCGGACCAGGTGGATCAGGACGGAGAGGGCGGCGGCGAGCTGACTGTGGAGCGCGGCGCGGTCCAGACCCGCGGCCGTGCCCAGTGCCTCAAGCCGGGCCGGGACGTCGGCGGCGGCGTTCGCGTGGACCGTGCCGCACCCTCCCTCATGCCCGGTGTTCAGGGCCGCGAGGAGTTCTGAGACCTCCGGGCCGCGCACCTCGCCGACGACCAGCCGGTCCGGCCGCATCCGCAGGGCCTGCCGGACCAGATCACGCAGGGTGACCCGGCCCGCGCCCTCCTGGTTGGGCGCGCGACACTCCAGCCGGACCACATGCGGATGGTCGGGCCGCAGCTCCGAGGAGTCCTCGGCCAGCACGATCCGCTCATGCGCCCCCACGAGACCGAGCAGCCCGGCGAGCAGGGTCGTCTTGCCGGAACCGGTGCCACCGCTGATGAGGTACGACAGCCGCGCGTCGACCAGGGCACGCAGCAGACCCTCTCCTCCGGGCGGCACGGTCCCGGCGGCGGTCAGCTCCGCCATCGAGAAGGCCCTCGGACGCACCACCCGCAGCGACAGACAGGTCGAGCCCACCACCACAGGCGGGATCACCGCGTGCATCCGCGTGCCGTCGGGGAGCCGTGCGTCGACCCAGGGGCGCGCGTCGTCCAGCCGCCGGTCCGCGACCGCCGCGAGCCGCTGGGCGAGCCGCCGCACCGACGCGGCGTCCGGGAAGACCACCCCGGTCAGTTCCAGCCCGCGGCCCCGGTCCACCCAGACCCGGTCGGGTGCCGACACCAGCACGTCCGTCACGGCGGGATCGGCCAGCAACGGCTCCAGCCGTCCGGCGCCGACCAGCTCGCACCGCAGCCTCTCCGTGCCGCCCAACACCTCCGTGTCCCCCAGAAGGCGCTCCTGCGCCCTCAGAGCGGCCGCGACGCGCGCCGGGGTGGGTTCCGCCCCGCTCGCCGCGAGACGCTCCCGTACGCCGTCCAGCAGCCTCGTACTCATCCGGAGCCGCCTCCGTCCCCTGCCCGCCGCCCGCCCGGGACAGCCCGGCTCACCGGCGCGGAGCGGGGGTCCGCGACCGTCGGGACGCCCCGACCGGCCCGGCTGGTCACCCCCACCGGCGGCGCTGACAGCGCCGCCACCCCCGCCACCGCCGGTACGGAATGCGCCGACCCGGCGGGAACCGCCCGTACGGGATGTTCGGGGCGTACGGTCCCGATGTCCCCTCTCAGTCCGGCCGCACCGCCCTGGGGCGCGTCCCCAGGACGTCCGGCCGCACCTGGCACCTCGCCCGACTCCGCACCCGTACCGGCACCGGCACCGGCACCCGGCGATCCACCCGCGTCCGACGCCACGTCCGGGCTTCGCGCTGCGCCGGTACCTGACGTCCGCCCGCCGCCCGGACCCGAGCGCGGCGCCGCGCCCTTCCCGGGCGCCGGCATCCGCCGCGCACCGCTCCCGGCCCCCGGCCCCCTCTCCCCGGCCCCGCCGCCGTCCAGCACCCGGTCCCAGAAGTCCGCGCAGAACCTCGCCAGCGGCCCCTTGCCCGCGCCAGGCGGCACCCCCTCGTCCAGGTCCGTGCCCAGCCCCCGCTCCCAGGGCACCTCACCGACCAGGGGTAACCCCAGCGAGGCCGCGACCCAGGCACTGTCCAGCTCCGCCGTGTACGGTCCGCGGGTCACGACCCGCAGATCCGGCACCACCATGCCGACCAGGGACGCGACCCGATTCGCCGCCGCGACGGCCCGCAGTTCCCCAGGCACCACCACGAGCGCGAGATCGAGCTGGACCAGGGCCTCCGTCACGGTCTCGTCCACCCGGCGGGGCAGGTCGACCACCACAACCCCGCCCCGTCTGCGCGAGGCGGCCAGCACCGAACGCATCGCCCCGGGCGGGACCACCACCGCGTCCCCCCGGTCCCAGCTGAGCACCCGCAGCCGGTGCAGCCTGGGCAGCGACTCCTCCAGAGCGCCCCCGGCCACCCGCCCCTGGGACCGCGCGAAGTCAGGCCAGCGCCGCCCGTCGGCGCGCTCACCACCGAGCAGGATGTCGATGCCGCCGCCCAGCGGGTCCCCGTCGACGAGCACGGTCCGTGTGCCCGCCTGTGCGGCGGTGACCGCGAGGGCGCAGGCCAGCGTGGACGCCCCGGCCCCTCCCCGGCCGCCGACCACCCCGACCGTCAGCGCCTGTTCACCGACGCCTTCGGCCACATCGGCGATCCGGTCGGCGAGCCAGCCCTCCGCCTCGGGCAGCCGGAGCACCGCCTCGGCCCCGATCTCCACGGCCGCGCGCCACACTCCGGGATCGTCCTGGTCATGGCCGACCAGCAGGACACCGGGACGGCGTGCGGAACCCCGGCAGCGGCGTACCGAGTCGTCCCCGACGAGCACGAGAGCGGCACGCTCCCACTCTCCCGGTGCCAGCGACGGCCTGTGGTGGACCGCGGGCTCGGCCCCCGCCGCCGCGCACAGCCTCAGCAGGTCATCCAGCAGCGCCCCATTCTCCGTGACGATCAGGGGGCCGGGCCGACGTTCTTCGACGGTCGGCGCGCCCCCGGACGTGAGAGATCCAGCCACGACTTCACCCCTTGCATACGTCGATCTCGTCTCGAAACGAGATCCGTGATTCCCGTCACCCGCGAACTACGCGGGTGGACCCCGAACTACGCGGGTGGAATCACCATGGGACGCACGGGAAAATCGTGTGGATCTTGCTAGAAAACTGTGGACAACTAGCCACCTGTGAATATCTCGGTAGCCCATACCGGTGACTGCCTGACGCACCCCTACCGCTACGCACGGTGACGAACTGACGGATGCCCGGCTTCCGGGCGATCGTTCAGGGGGTGGCGCCGATGGATCACACACAACCGGAGAAAACCCGTCCGGACATGCGACGACCCCCGCCGGGGGGGAGAGCGGGGGTCGTCTCTCCGGCCGACTCGGGGGGGGAGGAGCCGGACCGGGTTAGCACGGTCGCGAACGATCCGTGACTTCCATGGTGTACCCGAGAGCCTTCTCAGGCAAACCCACACGCCCGAGCGTACGCCGAATGGCGGGCACCTATGCTCTGCTCGTGGAAAACCACTCCTTGCCCCGCACAGCCGCCTTCTTTGACCTGGACAAGACGGTCATTGCGAAGTCCTCGACGCTGACCTTCACCAAGTCCTTCTACCAAGGCGGCCTGATCAACCGGCGAGCCGTACTGCGGACGGCCTATGCCCAGTTCGTTTTTCTCGCGGGCGGCGCCGACCACGACCAGATGGAGCGGATGCGGGAGTACCTCTCCGCCCTCTGTAAGGGCTGGAACGTCCAGCAGGTGAAGGAACTCGTCGCCGAGACGCTGCACGACCTGATCGACCCGATCATCTACGACGAGGCGGCCTCCCTCATCGAGGAGCACCACACAGCCGGCCGCGATGTCGTGATCGTCTCCACCTCGGGGGCCGAGGTGGTCGAGCCCATCGGCGAGTTGCTCGGCGCGGACCGCGTGGTCGCCACCCGGATGGTGGTCGGCGCGGACGGCCGCTACACCGGCGAGGTCGAGTACTACGCCTACGGCCCGACGAAGGCGGAGGCCATCAGGGAACTGGCCGCCTCCGAGGGCTACGACCTCTCCCGGTGCTACGCCTACAGCGACTCCGCGACCGACGTCCCCATGCTGGAGTCCGTCGGCCATCCGTACGCGGTCAACCCGGACCGGGCGCTGCGCCGCGAGGCGGTCACGCGCGACTGGCCGGTGCTCGTCTTCAACCGTCCGGTCCGGCTGAAGCAGCGGTTCCCCTCCTTCCGCAGGCCCACCCGCCCCGCGCTGGTCGCGGCGGCGGCGGTGGGCGCGGCAGCGGCGACCGCCGGGCTCGTCTGGTACACGAGCCGCCGCCGGGGCACCGCACCCCCGGCCTGACCGGCCGGAGCCTGACACTCCGCAGCACGACCCCGACCAGCCACCCAGCACCCCGCCACACCACCGCAGCTTCTCCG